>JBDSKP010000238.1:0-2514 GCA_039916925.1 Duganella sp. | reverse complement strand
GCCGACAAAACCATCAAAATGCTCAAAGGCGCGATGCTTGAGCTGAAAGTGGGGTGTCCGGACCGCCTGGGCACCGACATCGGCCCGGTGATCGACGCCGAAGCGCAGCAAAACCTGCTGGCGCACATCAACAAGCTCAAAGGCACGGCGCTGAATTACTTCTCGCTGGATCTACCGTCGAACGTGACCACCGGCGGCACCTTCGTCCCGCCGACGGTGCTGGAAATCCGATCGCTGTCGGAGCTGACGCAGGAAGTCTTCGGCCCTGTGCTGCACGTGATCCGCTACAAGCGTGCGGATCTGCCGAAGCTGGTCCAGCAAATCAACGAAAGCGGCTACGGCCTGACGCTGGGCGTGCACTCGCGCATCGATGAAACGATCGACTACATCAGCTCGAACGCGCACGTCGGCAATATCTACGTGAATCGCAACATCGTCGGCGCGGTGGTCGGTGTGCAACCTTTCGGTGGCGAAGGCAAATCCGGCACGGGACCGAAGGCCGGCGGCCCGCTGTACCTCAAACGTCTGCAACGAGGAGCGACGGCCGCGCCTCAGCGGCAGCACCAACGCCAGGCGACACCGGCGCTGGATGCGCTCACCGCCTGGGCGCGGAAACACGGCCGCGACGCCATGGCCAACCTGGGCGATCAATACAGCCGCACAACAATGCTGGGCAGCCTGACGGCGTTACCCGGCCCGACAGGTGAGCGCAACACGCTGGCGCTGGTTCCACGCGGCACGGTGGTTTGCGCGGCGGGAACGCAAGACGGGTTGCTGAACCAGCTTGCCGCCGTCCTCGCCACCGGAAACATCGCGCTGGTCGCGAGCGACACGGCCAAACTGCTGCCCGGCGATTTACCGGCGGCGGTCAAAGACCGGATCAAATCAGCGGCAAGTTTAAGTGGCATCGCAGGCGATTTCCAGATCGCGTTGGTCGAATCGATGCTGGCCGGCAGTTTGCATAGCCAATTGGCGGCCCGTAGCGGGGCGCTGGTGAGCCTGATCGACACGACCGGGGACGGGGCCATCCCCCTGTGGCGTCTTCTTGCTGAGCGAGCTCTGTGCGTCAATACGACCGCGGCGGGCGGCAACGCCAGCCTGATGACACTCGAAGCTTAAAAACCAGCAGCCAATTTAGAGGGCCGGGATCAAACCCGGCCCTTTTTACATCCGGGCTCAGGTCCAATTCCAAGGGGGTCAAGTCTAACATTACGACACGAGCTGAGGCGAAAATGGGCAAAACCGCCGGCTCAAGAGAGAGATACGCCTGAGCGCGTGTACGATTGTTAGACTTGACCCCCAAGGTTTCGTGACCCCCAAGGTTTCGCAGGGTTCAATCCGGGTGGCAGAAGTTGTGGATAACTTCGTACGCGTAGCGCGATGCTACCGTTTTGATGAAATGCATGAAGTCGACAGCGGCGTCATCGTTGGCGTTGTCCGAGATCGTGCGGATGACCGCGAACGGTATGCCCAACTCGAAACATACTTGCGCGACCGCAGCTCCTTCCATTTCCACTGCCAGTAAATCAGGCAGTCCGGCCTTGATGGCCTGGATTTGCGCCAGTTTTCCTATGAACTGGTCGCCGCTGGCGATCAATCCGCGATGCACACGCGTGGTTTTGGCAGCGGCGTTGGCTAGTCTTTCCGTTAACGCGACGTCAGTGGCGAAGCGTGACAGGCCCGTCAGCGGGATTTCGAACTGGGGAAATAGTGGGCTGGCATCGAAATCATGCTGAACCAACGCCTCGGCAACGACGATATCCCCAACTTTGACGTTTTTATCCCCGCTTCCGGCGACGCCGGTGAATACGATGTGGGTAACTCCGAACTTTTCCACAAGGATTGCGGCTGTCATTGCCGCTGCGACCTTGCCTATACGCGACAAGACGCACACAGCGTCGATTTCCCACAGTTTCCCGGTCATGTACTCCCGCATACCATGGATGTGCTTGTAGGGGCCTTCAAAGGCTTCTATCAGCCCCTGCTGTTCTTCAGCCAATGCACTAATGATGCCTAAACGCATAGTTTTTCCTTGATTTTTGAGTGGAGGCTGTGGACTTCCTGCGACTTTTCCACAGTGTTGAGCCAAAAACGGTCGATTTTAAGGCGTTTTTTGCTCTATAAACGGGTCTTTGCCCATGAAGAGGGCCTCAGATTTCGTCAGAAATCTGCCGTTTTCGGGCCTTTCGGGTCGGTTTTTGCTTTTTCGGGTTTAGTAGTTTACAAAGATATATATAAAAAATAGTAGTAGTAGTAAACGGGCGTTTAGCTGTGGATAAGTTCTGTATACGTTTACGAATCATTGGTTTACGCCAAAGATAAGCACTTGCATAAGCGCTGTACCAGTTTCAGAGCAATTCTGTATAAAATGTCGGCCCTTGGATAACTTCATGCTTACTCACAACTCATCCTGTGGATATCCAGTAAGTTATTCACAGGCAGTGCTGATTTGCAGCGGTTTTAGAGCTTTCCAGCAACATCAACTTCGGCCACGGCGCGGGGATTTCGTCTACA
>JBDSKP010000237.1:0-5831 GCA_039916925.1 Duganella sp. | reverse complement strand
GGATTAGGCGGAACGCCGTAATCCGCCATGAGCCGTCGACGGCGCTTGGCGGATTACGCTGCGCTAATCCGCCCTACGTGGTTTAGATGGACGCTTAAGTTAGCGGCATCAGACCTGACCCCGGATTGGTTATCCGGCAACGTCAACTTCAACCCGATTGCGCCCGGCGGCTTTCGCGCGGTACAGCGCCGCGTCGATGCGCGCGATCAGCGATTCCAGCGTCTCCTCGGCGAACGCCAGGCTGGCAGCCCCCATGCTGCAGGTCACCATCAGCGGTGCCGCGCCGCCGATGTCGAACGGCTGCTCGGCGACGGAGCGCCGCCAGGTGTCGATGCGCTCGATGGCGCCGGGCTCATCGAGCGATAGTCCCGGCAGCACGAGCAGGAACTCCTCGCCGCCGTAGCGCCCGATGCAGTCGCCGTCGCGAATCTGTGTGCGCAGATGCCGCACCACTCCGCACAACAGCGCGTCCCCGGCCGGATGTCCATAGTTGTCGTTGACGCGCTTGAAGTGGTCCAGGTCCAGCAGCACCAGCGTCAAGGCGCCGCCGTGGCGTCGTTGCTGAGTCAGTTCGCGCGCCGCCAGCTCGCAGATGGCGCGCCGGCTCATGGCGCCGGTCAGGCTGTCGGTGAACGCGAGCTCACGCATGCGCTCGTGCGATTCGGCCAGCTCGCGCGTGCGCTCGCGCACCAGCGCCTCCAGCTCGTTTCGATGCTGCAGCAGCCGCCGAATGCGAACGCGGTGCCCGGCATAGGTCAGCAACGCGGCAAGAACCAATGCGACGCCCACCACTTGCGGACGCCGCCACCATGGCGGCATGATCTCAAAGGTCAGCGTCACGGGCTGGCCGCGTTGCCCCAGGGCGTCGTTGACGGCGACCAGCTCCAGGCTGTAGTTGCCCGTGCCCAGGCCGGCGTAACGCAGCTCGCCGCCCGCGATCTCGTTCCAGCCGTCCTCGCTTCCATGCAAGCGGTAGCGCACATGCTGCGACAGCCGGTTGGTGAAGATCGGAACCTCCCAGCGCAGTTCCAGCAACTGCGTGGACCACGGTATTTCCGTTTTCCGGCCGGGTATCAGATTGACGCTACCGAGCTTCGCCTCGGTGAGTTTGAGCGCCAACGGCTGTGCGCCGGCCAGGCGCTCCGGATCGCTGATGCGGGTCACGCCACGGCTGGTGCCGACCCAGATGGCGCCGCGCGCATCCTCGGCCAGCGCGCTCTGGTCGCAATCGTTCCAGGCCAGACCATTGCTTTCGTCGAAACGGCGCCAATCCTTGCCGTTCCAGCGCACCACACCCATGTCGGTGCCGGCCCACAGCCAGCCCCGGTGGTCTTCCAGCAGCGACAGGAGGCGCAACCCTTTCAGCACGGCCGGTTGCACCGGTTCCGCCCGCGGCACGCCCGGGCGATTCAGGTCGACGCGCATCAATTGCCGACCGGCGGCCGTGCGCAGCCAAACGCGACCGTTGCCACAGGCAAGATAGGACACGCCGCTGCTCGGGTCCAGCCCGTCCACCTGCGGCCGGACGAAGCCGCGCGCCGGATCGTACCGCAGTAGCCCGCTACCGGTTCCCACCCAAATGATGCCGCTCGCCTTCTCGCGGCACGCGGCGTTGACGTCGCGGTCGCTGGTGATGAACAGTTGATCGAGCTCGTCGCGCCGCCGTCCGGGCCCGCTGCCGTCCAGCGGCAGGCTAAAGAGGCCACGAGCGCCGCCGAGGATCCACAGTTCACCGCCGGCGGCCAGCAAACGTCCTCCGCGTATCCGACCGCCGTCGCTCATGGAGCGCCACGGCTGGCCGCGCCGGCGGTGCAGCAGCTCGCCGCCGAAGGTGGACAACCACATGCCGCCGCTACCGTCGGGCACAATGCCGGCGATTTGGCCGGTGACCGTGGGCGCCTCGCGCACCATCGTCCGGCCCTCGGGATCGGTGGAGGCCACGCCGCGCTGGGTGCCGATCCAGACCCGCCCCGCGCCATCGTCGGTGATGGACCACACCACGTCGGAGGGCAGGCCCTGGCGCGTGGTCCACGATGACCAGTTTTCATAGCCACGCCAGTGCGCCAGCCCGTGCCCGGTGGTGCCCAGCCATACATCGCCGTTGTGGTCGGACAGCATGGCGCGCAGGCCGTCCTCGGTGAAGCCGTTGCTTTCACCCAGGTGCTGCCATTGCCCGGCCTGCCAGCGATACACGCCCGCGTCACCCGGCGTCAACACGCGCCCCGCGCCGTCTTCGATCATCGGCAACCAACGGCTATTGGCGCCACGCCCCAGGCCCGGCGGCGTGACGTCGGTGAATTGGGTGGTGCCGGCGGCGCGCCGCACGATATAGCGGCCGCTGCGCGCCCAGATGGAGCCGTCCCGCTCCTGCAGCAGGCCGAGCCATTCAGCCCGGGGCAGGCCGTCGGCGGTGTCCCAGCGTTCCAGCCGGGCTTCGTGCCATCGGCACAACGCGCTGCCGCAACCAAACCACCAGGCACCGTCTTTGGCAACCAGAATGGAGCGCACCTCCTGCGCGTCCGGTTTTGATGGATCTAGCCTGTCCGGCAATGCCGGTTCCATGCGCCCGCTGTCGCCGGTCGCGACCACCCGCCACAGTTTTCCCTCTGCGCCGACAACCAGCACGCCGCCGTCGGGCAGCGCCGCCAGGGACTGCCCCGCTTGCGCCGACCAGGTCGCGTCACCAGTGGACACCGTGGCGATCTTGCCGCCGATGTAGCGGTGGATGCCGGCTTGACTGGTGGTCCACAAAGAGCCGTCGCCACCCAACACCATGCTGAAGATTTCATGCTTCGCCACACCCTCGGGAAAACGAATGGTCTCGCCGTCGTGGCGGTACAGGCCATTTTCCGTGCCTATCCACAGCGCCCCGCCGGACTCCTGCGCCAATGCGTTGACCGCCAGATTGCCCAAGCCGTCGGTGTTCGTGTAGTACCGCAGCGATAGCTGCTGCGCGCTCGCCAGCGCCGATAGCAATCCCAGGAGCAGCGCGCAGCAATAGGACGCGAAACGGCTCGTTCTTGGCGTCGGGTTATGGCCCCCCATCATTTGCATACCTCTTTTGTTGCCCATTTAACCGGTGGTGGTTGGAGCTATGAGGATATCAGGACTCAAGATGTTGGCCGAGGGAAATTCAATATTCAACACCGCAAGACGATTGACGGTGTTGTATATGGGGTAAAGATGATGGGGCGTCAATTGGCGCTGTTTTTCGCCGCGTTCAACATGCCGGTATAGGCGGGCTTGGGCTGCTGCCGCCGGTCGAACGGCAACGGCGCATCGTGGCGCCCCGCGTACTCGCCGTGGTTGAGCCACGTGTGGCTGTCCGAGATGCCCCACAACGTCACCGCGCGCAGTTCCGGATGGGCGAGGAATACCTTCATCAGCGCCGCATAGCGCTCGCCCTGCAACTGCTGCAGCTTCTCCTCGCTGTCGGACAGCGACTTGGCCTGATACCGGTACAGGCTCACGTCGAGTTCCGTGACCTGGTTCTCCAGCCCCAGTCGCGCGAACGTGGACAGCGACTCGTCGATCGCCTGCACCGACGGCCCGAACACCGATACATGCATCTGATGCCCGACGCCGTGCACCGGCACGCCGCGCGCGATCAATCCCTTGACGACGCGCTCCAGGCACTGGCGCTTGGCCGGCTCCTCGGTCGAATAGTCGTTGATATACAGCCGCGCCTTCGGATCGGCCGCGTGCGCGTAGCGGAAGGCTTGCTCGATATAGTCGTCGCCGACGGCGGCGAACCATTTGTCCTTGCGCAGGCAGTTGGGCTGCTTGTCGTCGATGACCTCATTGACCACGTCCCACGCGTACACCGCGCCCTTGTACCTGCCGACCACCGTTTCGATGTGCGACTTCAAACGGGCCAGCACCAGCCCGCGCGTGGCGGGCTTGCCGTCGCTGTCGGTCCACATCCATTCCGGGGTGCGCAGATGCCACAGCAGCGTGTGGCCGCGCATCGCCATGCCTTGGCCGTGCGCGTACGCCACCAGCTTGTCGGCCGGCGCGAAATTGTACGCGCCTTCCTTCGGCTGAATGTCGGCCGGCTTCATGACGTTTTCGGCGACGATGCTGTTGAAGTGCGCGGCCAGCAGCGGCGCCTCGGCCGACGCCAGTTGCGACGGTTCGACGGCGGCGCCTATCTTCAGCCGCCCCTCGTAGGCCTTGGCCAGCGAGGGCAGGTCCTGCCCGGCCGCCTGCGGCGCGGCGGTCCCCAACAGCATGGTCAACGCGACGCGCCGGATCATGTCAGTACTCGCGCCGGTTCGGTTTGATCTCCTGCAGGATCGTGGTGGAGATCTCCTCGATCGATTTGGTGGTCGACGACAGCCAGCGGATGCCTTCGCGCTTCATCATCATTTCCGCCTCGTTGACCTCGTAGCGGCAGTTCTCGATCGAGGCGTACTTGCTGCCGGCGCGGCGCTCGTTGCGGATCTCGGCCAGGCGCTCCGGCGTGATCGTCAGGCCGAAGATTTTCGGCTTGAAGTCGTACAGCGACGACGGCAGCTTGCCGCGCTCGAAATCGTCGGGGATCAGCGGATAGTTGGCCGCCTTGATCCCGTACTGCATCGCCAGATACAGGCTCGTTGGCGTCTTGCCCGAGCGCGAAACGCCGACCAGGATCACGTCGGCCGAGGCCAGGTTCTTGTGCGATTGGCCGTCGTCGTGCGCCAGCGAGAAATTGATCGCCTCGATGCGGTTTTTGTATTCTTCACTGTCCACGATGTTGTGCGAGCGGCCAATGGTGTGTGTCGATTTGACATTCAATTCTTGTTCTAGCGGGGCGACAAAGGTCTGGAACAAATCCATGTACATGCCTTTGCAGGCGCGGATCACGTCGGACAATTGGGTCTGCACCAGCGTCGAAAAGATGATCGGACGTTGACCGTCGGTTGCGAAAGCTTCGTTGATCTTGCGCGCCGCGTCGTGCGCCTTGTCCAGGGTATCGATGAAAGGCAGACGCACCTGCCGGAAACGCAGCTCGAATTGCGTTAAAACGGAGTGACCAAAAGTTTCGGCCGTGATGCCGGTGCCGTCGGAAACGAAAAAAACGGTGCGGGCGGCCGACGGCAGGGGAGGTCGTTGTTCTTGTGTCATGTGATGTAAGCCTGTCAGGATTGTGAATCGTCAATTTGAGCCGCAGGCTGTAGAATGGACGCCATAGGTAAGATTGTGCTGCACGACGACCAGAATAACAAGAAACAAACAAGGTACACCGTCTGCGCACCGCTGGAAGATTTCTATCATCAAAAGGTGTCAATATGTCTAACGCAGCATTGAAGGAGCAAAATAACGAAGCGGTTTACGTCGCGTCGTTCGAACATTTGCGCATGACGGATGTCGAATCCGTCGGCGGCAAGAACGCCTCGCTGGGCGAAATGATCAGCCAACTGGCGGAAGCCGGCGTGCGCGTTCCGGGTGGTTTTGCCACAACCGCCGAGGCGTTCCGCGATTTTCTGGATCACAACGACCTGACGGCAAAAATCAACGAAGCGGTCGCAAAACTGGATGTCGAAGACCTCAAGGCGCTCGCCAGCACCGGCAAAATGGTGCGCGAACTTATCGCCAATGCGCCGTTTCAGCCTGCGCTGGAAAAGCAAATTCGCGACGCCTACGTTGAACTCACCAAAGACGATGCGAATGCCTCCTTCGCGGTCCGCTCTTCGGCCACTGCCGAAGACTTGCCCGATGCATCTTTCGCCGGCCAGCAGGAGACCGTCCTCAACGTCGTCGGCATCGAAAACGTGCTGGACGCGATGAAGCACGTCTTCGCCTCGCTGTACAACGACCGCGCGATCTCGTACCGCGTCCACAAGGGCTTC
>JBDSKP010000236.1:0-2791 GCA_039916925.1 Duganella sp. | reverse complement strand
CTGGCGCTGTTGGCGGCGTCGCTGGAAATGGAACGCACCGATCCGAATCCGGAAGTGTACTAAGCGCTTGCCTGCCGGCGGCGCCGGCTTTCAACCCGCACGGCGGCGCACAGGGGTCGTACCCCGTACGGGGTACGGCCCCGACTGGCCTTGCGGGTTAATGCCAGGCTCATTCGGCGGCCGGCACCAGCCCAGCCGGTGCCGGCGGCGAATCTCGGCTAAAATCAGGCATTACCCAGACTGGATGCGCCCATGAAAATAGCTTTCCTCGCCGATCCCTTGGCCGGTTTCAAGACCTACAAGGATTCGACCTACGCCATGATGGTCGAGGCCGCCAAGCGCGGCCACACCGTCTACGCCTTCGAGCAAAAAGACATGGCCGTCAACGCCGGCGTGGCCTACGCCAACGTTGCCGAAATCACCATTCTGGACGACGCCAAGGACTGGTACCGCGCCGCGCCCGCGCGCGAAACCAACCTGGGCGAGTTCGACGCCATCGTCCAGCGCAAGGACCCGCCGTTCGACATGGAGTACATCTACGGCACCTACATGCTGGAGCTGGCCGAGAAGCAGGGCGCCAACGTGTTCAACAAGCCGTCGGCGATCCGCGACCACAACGAAAAGCTGGCGATCGCCCAGTTCAGCGAATTCACCTCGCCGACCCTGGTGACGGCCGACGAGGCGCGCCTGCGCGCCTTCCAGGCCGAGCATGCCGACGTCATCCTCAAACCGCTCGACGGCATGGGCGGCACCGGCATCTTCCGCGTCAAGCCCGACGCGATGAACCTGGGCGCCATCATCGAGACGCTGACCGACAACGGCAAGCGCACGATCATGGCCCAGCGCTTCATCCCGGACATCGCCAAGGGCGACAAGCGCATCCTCGTCATCGGCGGCAAGCCGGTGCCGTTCTCGCTGGCGCGCATCCCGCAAAACGGCGAGGTGCGCGGCAATCTGGCGGCCGGCGGCCTTGGCGTGGCTCAACCTTTGACCGAACGGGACTTCGAAATCGCCCACGCCCTCGGTCCGGTGTTAGCCGCGCGTGGCCTGTTGCTGGTAGGATTGGACGTGATCGGGGATTGCCTGACGGAAGTCAACGTTACCAGCCCGACCTGTTTCCAGGAAATCAGCCAGCAGGCCGGCTTCCCGGTGGCGGCGATGTTCGTGGACGCGGTCGAGGCGGCCGTCGAGGCGGCGGCGCGGCCCCGATGAGGTATATTCGAAATAATTTTGCCGGACGGCCTCAAAAACCTCCGCGCTCACTGGCGGTTTAAGAATATGGTTGGCATACTGCTTATGACGCACGCACCGCTGGGACAGGCTTTCATCGCCGCCTGCGCGCATGTGTTCCGTGGTCCCACCGAGCGGCTCGAGGCGATCGACGTGATCGCCGACCAGGACCTCGGCGAAGTGCAGGCGCTGGCGGCGGCGGCGATCAAGCGCCTCGACGAAGGCGACGGCGTGTTGATCATGACCGATGTCAAGGGCGGCACCCCCGCGAATTGCTGCGACCGTTTGGCGGACGCGGGCAGGGTGGAGGTCATCGCCGGCATCAGTTTGCCGATGCTGCTGCGGGCCATCACCTACCGGCGCGACACGCTGGACGTGGTGGTCGAGATGGCCCTGGCCGGCGCGCAAAGCGGAGCGGTGCGCGTCGACAACCGGATTCGCGTCGTGTAGTCCCGGCGCGGGAATTTTTTGTGCAGCTTATTTTGTGCGGCCTTCTCACTGAGACAGAAGAAAAAAATGATTCAACAAGAACTTGAGATTATCAACAAGCTCGGGCTGCACGCCAGGGCGTCCGCCAAATTCACCCAGCTGGCAGCAAAGTTTCAAAGCGACGTATGGCTCACCCGCAACGCGCGGCGCATCAACGCCAAGTCGATCATGGGCGTGATGATGCTGGCCGCCGGCAAGGGCGCCAAGGTCACGCTGGAGGCAGACGGCGTCGATGAAGGCGAATGCATCGCCGCGCTGTCGGCGCTGGTCAACGACAAGTTCGGCGAAGGCGAGTAATGCCCTCGGATCGCAGCCGTTCGCGCACTTTGACTGGTCCACCCATGGCTTCCTTCACCCTGCATGGCATCCCCGTCTCCCGCGGCATCGCCATCGGCCGCGCGCACAAGCTGGCGCCGGCGGCGCTCGACGTCAAGCACTACCTGGTGGCCGAGGAGCACCTGGAGGCGGAGGTCACGCGCCTGCGGCAGGCGCTGGCCCAGGTGCACAAGGAACTGCAAACGCTGTGGAACGAGCTGCCCAAGGACGCCCCGACCGAGTTGGGCGCCTTCATCGACGTCCACGCGCTGATCCTGTCGGACCCGATGATCTCCGAGGCGCCGCTCGACATCATCCGTGCGCGCCACTACAACGCCGAATGGGCGCTGCTGACGCAGATCGACGAGCTGTCGGCGCAATTCGACGAGATCGAGGACCCGTACCTGCGCGAGCGCAAGGCCGACATCCAGCAGGTGGCCGAGCGGGTGCTCAAGGTGTTGCTGGGTACCGAGCAGATTTTGCCGCCCGCCGCCAGCGCCGGCCACGACGAATTCCAGCCGCAGATGATCATCGTCGCCCACGACATCTCGCCGGCCGACATGCTGCAATTCCGCGACCGCTCGTTCATCGGTTTCGTCACCGACGTCGGCGGCCAGAACTCGCACACGGCCATCGTCGCGCGCAGCCTGGATATTCCGGCGGCGGTCGGCATGTCCGGTGCCTCCACCCTCATCGAGCAGGACGACTGGCTGATCATCGACGGCGACGCTGGCGTGGTGATCGCCAATCCGAGCGC
>JBDSKP010000235.1:0-4172 GCA_039916925.1 Duganella sp. | reverse complement strand
GGACTTCTTCAACGTCAGCGGCATGGCGACGCCGGACGATCTGGAGGAGTTCCGCGCCTGCCAGCAGGGCTACAACGGCCGCGCGCTGGAGTGGAACGATATGTGCCGTGGCTCGACGCACTGGGTGCAAGGCGCCGACGCGGCGGCCAGGGAAATCGGCCTGGCGCCCGTCATGAGCGGCGTCAAGACCGAGGACGAGGGCCTGTACACCATCCAGCACCGCTATTGGCTCGATGTGATGAAGAAGGCGATCGCAATCGAAGGAGCGGCGGCATGATCGACAAAATCAACGCCTTCCTCTACAAGGAAAGTCGCCTGCTGGACGACAAGCAGTGGGACGACTGGCTGGAGTGCTACCACCCGGACGCGCAGTTCTGGATGCCCGCGTGGGACGACGACGATGAATTGGTCAGCGATCCGCAGCGCGAGATCTCGCTGATCTACTATCCGACCCGGCAGGGCCTGGAGGACCGCGTGTTCCGCATCAAGACCGAGCGCTCCAGCGCCACCATGCCGGACACGCGCACCAGCCACAATATCGCCAACGTGGAGATCGAATCGTGCGAGGACGGCCGCTACACGGTGCGCTTCAACTGGCACACGCTGAGCCACCGCTACAAGGCGGACTTCAGCTACTTCGGCATGTCGCGCTACGTCATCGATTTTTCCGGCGAGCGCCCGCTGATACTCAATAAGTACGTGGTGCTCAAGAACGATTACATCAATCAGGTGATCGACATCTATCACCTATAAGATCAGGAGACGACGATGAGCTACAACATCGCCCTGCAGTTCGAGGACGGGGTGACCCGCTTCATTTCATGCAACGAGAACGAAAAGCTGGCCGACGCGGCCTACCGCCAAAGGGTCAACATTCCGCTCGATTGCCGCGACGGCGCTTGCGGCACCTGCCGTGGGTTCTGCGAATCGGGCCGCTACGATATGCCGGAATCGAGCTACATCGAGGACGCGCTGGACCCTGACGACGCGGCCAAGGGCCATGTGCTGGCGTGTCAGATGAAACCAACCTCCGATTGCGTGGTGCGGATTCCGGCCACGTCGGCGGCCTGCAAGACGGGCGTCTCTCGCTACACCGGCAATCTGGGGACGGTGAAACAGCTATCGAGCACCACCATCGGCTTCTCGATCGAACTGGATGCGGCGGCCGGCCTGGATTTCCTCTCCGGCCAGTACGTTAACGTCGACGTGCCGGGCACCACGCTGACGCGCTCCTACTCCTTCAGCTCTCCGCCCGGCGGCCGCCAGCTCGATTTTGTCGTCCGCAACGTGCCGCACGGGCGCATGAGCGAGTTCCTGTCGCACCAGGCGACGGCTGGGCAGGCGATCAGCTTCTCCGGGCCGTACGGCAGCTTCTATTTACGCGAGGTGCGGCGGCCGTTGCTGCTGCTGGCCGGCGGCACCGGCATCGCCCCCTTCCTGTCGATGCTTGCGGTGCTCGCGGCGTCCGGATTCACCCATCCTGTGCGCATGGTGTTCGGCGTGACCAACGATGTCGATCTGGTCGAGCTGGAGGCGCTGGAACGCATCGCTGCCGCGCATCCGCAATTCAGCTACCGCACCTGCGTGGCGGCGCCGGAAAGCGCGCACCCGCGCAAAGGCTACGTCACCCAGCATGTCGATGCCGAATGGCTTAATGGCGGCGATGTCGATGTCTACCTGTGCGGACCGGTGCCGATGGTCGATGCCGTCAAACGCTGGCTGGCGGGATGCGGCGCGGCGCCGGCCAACTTCTATTTCGAAAAATTCTCGGCCGGCAGCGAGGTGGCGGCATGAGCCGCGCCGCACGTTTTGACGGGCAGACGGTGATCGTCACTGGCGCGGCGCAGGGCATCGGGCGCGGCGTGGCGCTGGCGCTGGCGCAAGAGGGCGCGCGGCTGGTGCTGGCCGACCGCTCGCAACTGGTCGAGGAGGTGCTGGCCGAGGTGCGCGCGGCGGGGGCGCAAGCCGTCGCCGTCAACGTCGACCTGGAGACCTGGGCTGGCGCCGAACAGATGGTGGGCGCCGCGCTGGACGCGTTTGGCGCGGTCGATGTGTTGATCAATAACGTCGGCGGCACCATCTGGGCCAAGCCGTTCCAGGAATATGCGCCCGAGCAGATCGAGGCGGAGATCCGCCGCTCGCTGTTCCCGACGATGTGGTCCTGCCGCGCGGCGCTGCCGCACATGGTGGAGCGGCGGCGGGGCGCCATCGTCAATGTCTCGTCGATCGCCACCACCGGCATTTATCGCGTTCCGTATTCCGCCTCCAAGGGCGGCGTCAACGCGATGACGGCCGCGCTGGCGATGGAGCACGCGCGGGATGGCATCCGCGTCAACGCGGTGGCAACCGGAGGCACCGAGGCACCGCCCCGCAAGGTGCCGCGCAATCCGCAACCGCTCAGCGAACAGGAGCAGCGGTGGTATCAAGGGATCATCGACCAGACCATCGCCAGCAGCTGGATGCACCGCTACGGCAGCATCGCGGAGCAGGTCGGCGCCATCCTGTTCCTGGCCTCGGCCGAAGCGTCGTACATCACCGGCACGGTATTGCCGGTCGGTGGCGGCGACCAGGGGTAGCCATGCCGGTCGCGAACGGAATCCACTACGAGACCGAAGGTTGCCCCGGGCTGCCGGCGCTGGTGTTCTCCAATTCCCTCGGCACCACGCTGGAGATGTGGGACGCGCAGGCTCGGGAACTGAGCAAGAATTACCACGTCGTCCGCTACGACACGCGCGGCCATGGCCGGTCGTCCGATCCCGCCGGTCCGTACAGCCTTGCGCGGCTGGGCAGCGACGTGCTGGCGCTGATGGACCATTTGAGCATCAGCCATGCGCATTTTTGCGGGTTGTCGATGGGCGGCCTGACCGCGCAGTGGCTCGGCGTACACGCGTACGACAGGATCGATAAGCTGGTGATCGCCAATTCGGCCGCGCGCGTCGGCACGATGGATGGCTGGCGCCAGCGGGCGCGGATGGCGCGCGCAGAGGGCTTGGCCGGCATCGCCGACGGCGCGGCCGGCCGCTGGTTCACGCCGGATTTCATCGACCGCGAACCGCAAAGGGTGGCCGCGCTGGTGGAGGCTATGCTGCATGGGAGCGCGGATGGCTACGCGGCCTGTTGCGACGCGCTGGCCGTCGCCGACTTGCGCGAGAAAATCGACACCATACCCAATGCGACGCTGATCATCGCCGGATCGCACGACCCGGTGACGACGCCGGACGATGCCGCCTTCATGCAACAGAAGATCAAGGACGCGGCCACCGTCACGCTGGCCGCGTCCCATATGTCGAACATCGAAGCGCCCGAAGCCTTCAATCAGGCGCTGGCGGCGTTCCTGCGCTAAACGCTAGGGCTGCGGGTCCCATCCCGCGCCACCGTTCCAGGCGGAGAACACCAGCGCGCGGTTGGCGAAACCCACCGCGACATCGGCTGCGCTCAACTGGAAACCGCCCACGCGCGCCGCCAGGTTGATCGGATTGCCGTCGAGCGTGGTGCTGCCGTACTCGCGCCAGCCGCTGGCCGCCGTCGGCACCACAGGATTCGGCGCCGGCTGGCCGTTGACACCCGCGCCGGCCCAGCCGGCGGTGGCGATGTGGTTGTCCATCCTGGTATTGATGAAGGCGATGTTGTCCCAAGTCGCGGTGCCGCCCGGGCTGCGCGCCAGCCAGGTGGCGCCGGCCGGCACGTCGCCGTGCAGCGGACCGGGACCGGGGCCATGCGTCAGGCTGCTGTTGAGGAAGACGAATCCCTTATCCGTGGCGTTGGGCACGCGCGCCTGCAGCACGTAGCCGCCGCCGGTCTGGCTGGTGGTGTCGCCGACCGAGCGGATTTCGCTTTCTTCGAACAGCGCCGCGCGGCTGCCGCCCCAGATGAAGTCCACGTTGCCCGCCACCAGGCTGCGGTAGAACCAGGCGTAGCCCTTCAGGTTCAACGTATCCTGCTCGCTGAAGAAGGCGGCGTTCTTCGCCACCAGCCGGCCGCTGTCGTTGTTGTAGTAGATCGCCTCGGCCTGGGCCGAGATGGCGGTGGAACGCAGCGTCGTGTTGCGCAGCGTGAGCGTGTCGATGGTGAGCATGTCGGCCGCCTCCACCAGCATGACCGAGCGGCCGCCGGATGTTGCCGCGCTGTCGGCCGATTGGCCGCCGCCGGTGCCGCTGTTTAAGCTGTCGTAA
>JBDSKP010000234.1:0-5027 GCA_039916925.1 Duganella sp. | reverse complement strand
TGCTGCGCGGCGATCCGCTGCGCCTCGGCCAGGTGCTGATCAACTACACCAACAACGCCATCAAGTTCAGCGAAAAAGGCCGCATCGACGTGCGCGTGCGCCAGGTCGTCGGCGACGCCACCGGCTGCCTGCTGCGCTTCGAGGTCAGCGACTGCGGCATCGGCTTGTCCGAGGGCGAGATCGAAAAGCTGTTCCAGTCGTTCCAGCAGGCCGACACCTCGACCACGCGCGAATACGGCGGCACCGGCCTGGGCCTGGCCATCTGCAAGCAGCTGGCGCAGCTGATGGGGGGCGAGGTCGGCGTGCGCAGCCGGCCCGGCCTCGGCAGCACCTTCTGGTTCACCGCGCGCCTGGGCGTGTCGAGCGCCAGCGTGCCGTCGCTGATCGACCGCGTCAAGGACGCCGCCGCCGAGCTGCTGGCGTCCTCGCGCAGCGCGGCGGTCATGGCCGCGCTCAAGCACGCGCGCATCCTGCTGGTCGAGGACAACACCTTCAACCAGCAGATCGCCCTCGAGATGCTCGAGGAGGTCGGCTCGTCGGTGTGCCTGGCCGCCAACGGCATGGAGGCGCTCGAGCTGCTGCGCCAGACCGCGTTCGACTGCGTGCTGATGGACGTGCAGATGCCATTGATGGATGGCCTGGAGGCGACCCGCCGCATCCGCGCCGACCCGCGCCTGGCCGACGTGCGGGTGCTGGCGATGACGGCCACGGCGACCAGCGAGGACCGGGTGCGCTGCATCGAGGCCGGCATGGACGATTTCATCTCCAAGCCGATCCAGCCGGCGCTCATGTACCAGACCATCGCCAACTGGCTGCCCGAGCGCGACACCGCGCGCGACCGGCCGGCGGGGCAGGCGCGCTCGGCCTTCAAGACCACGCTGGGCGGCGATCCGGCGGTGATCGACCTGTCGATCCTGGCCAAGCTGCTGGGCTACCACCCGCACAAGGTGCGCAAGTTCGCCTTCAAGTTTTTGCAAAACAGCCAGGACGTCATCACCCGCATGGAGGCGGCGCTGCGGCGCGGCGCGATGACCGAGGTGCGCGACCTGAGCCACCGCCTGAAATCGCCGGCGCGCACCGT
The DNA here is from genome assembly GCA_039916925.1 of Duganella sp. Lineage (GTDB taxonomy): Bacteria > Pseudomonadota > Gammaproteobacteria > Burkholderiales > Burkholderiaceae_D > Rugamonas. The sequence goes on along the minus strand of JBDSKP010000234.1, from coordinate 3,946 downwards.
CGGCGCGCTGGGCATGGGCGAGCTGCTGCGCGAGCTGGAGGAATTGCCGCCGGACGATCCGGCCAGCGCGGCGCGGGCGCGGGCGCTGCTGGCCGACATCTGGTCGCTGCTGGAGAAGATCACCGAGCAGATCATGACCAACACCACCTTCGCCGATGACAACTAACGGTGGAGCGTTACCGTGGAGGCACGTAGGGCGGATTAGGCGGAACGCCGTAATCCGCCATCGACGAGCCGCCGACGGCGCATGCATGGCGGATGACGGCTTCGCCTAATCCGCCCTACGCGCTCGCGCCATGCAAATAGTTTAGGGGGTTTCCACATTCCGCCCACATTATTAAAAAATGGGTTATTATTTCAGCCATCCCCGCCTGCCGACCTTGTTGCCATCCCATCCAAGACATTGAATTCGCGCAATTGGCCTCCATCTGTTGCCTGTAACCGGCAACGTTGACGGCGATTGCGGACAACATGGCATAATCTCCAGGCGTTATTGACCCACAGACCTCGATTGAGGAATATATGAGCGAAAATATCAAACACATCACCGATACTTCTTTTGACGCGGACGTCCTCAAGTCCGACCGCCCTGTGCTGGTCGACTTCTGGGCCGAATGGTGCGGTCCTTGCAAGAGCATCGCCCCGATCCTGGAAGAAGTGGCCAAGGAATACGACGGCAAGATCCTGATCGCCAAGATGGACGTCGATTCGAACCAGGCGGTGCCCGCCAAGTTCGGCATCCGCGGCATCCCGACCCTGATCCTGTTCAAGAACGGCGTTCCGGCCGCGCAAAAAGTGGGCGCGATGGCAAAAGGTCAACTGACTTCTTTCATCGACAGCAATATCTAAGTAAGATAGTATTTGCCTGCATCGACGGCGCCGCGCCCGCGGCACCGTCGATTACCAGCCAGAAAACGATGGCGCGGCCCGACCGACGCCCGTTTTATAATTAAACAGACAACACCACGCAGTTCCCTCCCCTACCTTTACTTTCCCGTCACGGGACACTCAACACATATGCATCTATCTGAATTAAAGGCCCTACACGTCTCGGCATTGCTGGAGATGGCCATCGGTCTTGATATCGACAACGCGGCGCGTCTGCGCAAACAGGAATTGATGTTTGCGATCCTGAAAAAGCGCGCGAAATCCGGTGAACAAATCTTCGGCGACGGCGCTCTTGAAGTGCTGCCGGACGGCTTCGGCTTCCTGCGCTCGCCGGACGCCAGCTACATGGCCTCGACCGACGATATCTACATCTCGCCGTCGCAGATCCGCCGCTTCAACCTGCACACCGGCGATTCGATCGAGGGCGAGGTGCGGACCCCGAAAGATGGCGAGCGCTATTTCGCGCTGGTCAAAGTCGACAAGGTCAACGGCGAATCGCCGGAAGCGTCGAAGCACCGCATATTGTTCGAGAACCTGACGCCGCTGCACCCGAACGAGCCGCTGCGCCTGGAACGTGACATCAACGGCACCGAAAACATCACCGGCCGCATCATCGACCTGATCGCGCCGATCGGCAAGGGCCAGCGCGGCCTGCTGGTGGCCTCGCCCAAGTCCGGCAAGTCGGTGATCCTGCAGCACATCGCGCACGCGATCACGGCCAACCATCCGGACTGCACCCTGATCGTGCTGCTGATCGACGAACGTCCGGAGGAAGTGACCGAGATGCAACGCTCGGTGCGCGGCGAAGTGGTCGCCTCGACCTTCGACGAACCGGCCACCCGCCACGTGCAGGTCGCCGAGATGGTGCTGGAAAAAGCCAAGCGCCTGGTCGAAATGAAAAAGGACGTGATCATCCTGCTTGACTCGATCACCCGTCTGGCGCGCGCCTACAACACCGTGATCCCGGCCTCGGGCAAGGTGCTGACCGGCGGTGTCGACGCCAACGCGCTGCAGCGTCCGAAGCGATTCTTCGGCGCCGCCCGCAACATCGAGGAAGGCGGCTCGCTGACCATCATCGCCACCGCGCTGATCGAGACCGGTTCGCGCATGGACGACGTCATCTACGAGGAATTCAAGGGCACCGGCAACATGGAGGTGCATCTGGAGCGCCGCCTGGCCGAGAAACGCGTCTACCCGGCGATCAACCTGAACAAATCGGGCACCCGCCGCGAGGAACTGCTGATCAAGCCGGACCAGCTGCAAAAGATCTGGATCCTGCGCAAGCTGCTGTACTCGATGGACGAGATCGAGGCGATGGAGTTCATTTTGGATAAAATGAAGGCCACCAAAAATAACGGTGAGTTCTTCGACATGATGCGGCGCGGCGGCTAAGAACCTCAAACCCGCAATGCGGCCGCAGGGGTCGTACCCCGTGCGGGGACTCGGCGTCCCCGTACGACCCCACGGCTGCGGGTTGCGGGTTGCGGGTTGCGGGTTGCGGGTTGAACCGCGCACCCATCATGACAAACAGGCAACCTCGGTTGCCTGTTTCCGTTTACGGCTGTATAATCCCCGGTCGCACCATCTAAACCACTGGCAAGTGATCGGCAATCGGGTCAAGAAGCAGCATCGACCGACGAAGTGCTGTTTGGCTACCAAACCTACCGAGGCTTCAAAATGAAACCAGAAATCCATCCAGACTACCGCGAAGTTGTGTTCCACGACCTGTCGTGCGACTTCAAATTCGTCACCCGTTCGACCATCCAGACCCGCGAAAAGATCCAGCACGAAGGTAAAGAATACCCGCTGATCAAGATCGAGGTGTCGGCTGAATCGCACCCGTTCTACACCGGCAAGCACAAGATCGTCGACACCGCAGGTCGCGTCGAGAAGTTCCGCCAGAAGTTCGGCGCCGTCGGTTCGAAGACCCAAGTCGCCCAAGGCTAATCCCTTTCCGCGATCAAGAAAAAGCAGCCTCTGGCTGCTTTTTTTGTTTGCCGGCCCGACTCGCCGCGCGGTTTTCCTTCATACTCCCGTCTACCTCAATTCCCACACTGATCGATGAAGCCTGTCCGTCTTCCCGCCGCCGCCACCCTGGCGCTGCCACGCTGGGCCCTGTTCGCCCTGGGCCTGCTGTACATCCTGCCCGGCCTGATCGGCCGCGATCCGTGGAAGAACGACGACGCCGCCAGCTTCGGCATCATGTGGACGATGGCGCACGGCACCTGGCAGGATTGGCTGGTGCCCAACATCGCCGGCCTGCCGATGCCCGACGAGGGCCCGCTGGCGTTCTGGATCGGCGCGCTCGGCATCAAGCTGTTCGGCTGGCTGATGGGCGACGTGCTGGCGGCCCGCCTGGGCACCGTCGGCGCCTTCCTGCTGGGCGTGTTGTCGCTGTGGTACGCCACCTTCAACCTGGGCCGCCGCCCGGACGCGCAGCCGCTGCGCCTGGCCTTCGGCGGCCAGCCCGAGCCCGACGACTTCGGCCGCACCTTGGCCGACGCCGCCGCGCTGATCTACCTCGGCTGCCTGGGCTTGCTGCTGCACAGCCACGAGACCACGTCCGAGGCGCTGCAGGTGTCGCTGACGGCGTTCATGCTGTACCGCACCGTGCGCTACGTGGAGGCGCCGTCGCTGCGCAACGCCGCCCTCAGCGGCCTGGCCATCGGCCTGCTGACGTTGACCCGCGGCTGGGTCACGCCGGTGTTCCTCATGCTGGCCGTGTTCGCCTGCACCCGCCTGCTGGCGCAGCCGGTGCTGCGCGCGCTGCGCGACCTCGGGCTGGCGCTGCTGGTGGCCGCCGCCGTCGCCGCCGCCTGGCTGGTGCCGGCCGAGGTGTTGCAGCCCTACCACCAGCAGACGCTGCGGGCGTGGATGGACTGGAACCTGCACCAGGTGGCGTTGCCGACGCTGACCGCCTTCAAATCCTTCTTCCGCGTCGGCGTCTGGTTCTTCTGGCCGGCGTGGCCGTTCGCCGGCTGGGCCGTGTGGGCCTGGCGCCGCCAGCGCCTGGCGCTGCACATCGTCGTGCCGCTGGCGTTCGTCACCATGGGCACGC
>JBDSKP010000233.1:0-6598 GCA_039916925.1 Duganella sp. | reverse complement strand
CCGGAGCACTTCCAGCAGCACATATTCATTCAGCGCCGGCGTCGTCATGATGGAATGGATCTTGGTCCGCATCAGCACTTTGAGCAAGGCAGGTGCCGCGGCGAGAAAGCCCATGCGCAAGGCAGGGCTCAGCGCCTTGCAAAAGCTGGAGTAATAAATCACACCGTCGAGCCCGGAGAGGGATGCCAGCCGCGTGCTGTGGCCTTGCTGGAAATGGCCGTGCACGTCGTCTTCAGCGATCAAGAAACCATACTGCTGCGCCAATATCAAGACCTTGTGCAAATTGGCGGCGCTGCTGCTCCACCCTGTGGGATTATGCAGGGCCGTTTGCATGAACAGCAGGCGTGGGCGGTGCGCGCGACAGGCGGCCTCCAATGCATCCAGATCGAGGCCATCGGGGCGGCGCTTGATGGACACCAGACGTATGCCATCCTGGCGCAACCTGCCGAACATGAGGAAATAACCGGGGTCTTCCACCAGCACGGTGTCGCCAGCTTGCAAAAAACTACGGCAAATCAAGTCGATCGCATGGGTGCCACCAAAGGTGGTGAGAATGTGGCCGGCGTCAAAGGCCGCGCCGATGCCGCGCAACAGCAGCGCGATGTGCTCGCGTAATTCCGGTAGCCCCTGCGGCGGACAGCGCGAGGCCATGCCAGCGGCGCTGCGCGCCAAGGCCCTTTGCACGGCGGTGGCTGGTACCGCGTCTTGCAGCCAGGTCGGCGGCAATGCTCCACTGCTGGCCAGCAATATGCCAGCGCGTTGATCGTTTGCTTGCTGCGCCAACCAGACCGGCTCTTGCTCCTCGCCCGCTTCCAATGCGACCTCATCGGGAAGCGACCTGCTGGCGTCGTTCGTCGTGGATACAAAAAATCCCGCTGTGCCATGAGAATCAATGACGCCTGCCGCGACCAGCCTGTCATAGGCCACCACGACGGTATTCGTGCTGACTGCCAACTGGGCGGCGAGCTGGCGTATCGACAGCAGTTTGGCGCCTCCGGGCAGGGCCCGGCTCTCGACCATGTGGCGCAACTTTGCCTCAATCTGCTTGGACAGGGCGATGGGAGAGGAGCGGTCGATGGCGAACATGATGAAAGTCTAGCGTAAAAACATCACGGCCAGCACGAGCAAGGTTGCGCCCATCGTCAAATTGAATACGCGCTGCTTGCGCGGATCTTTTAGCAAGCGACGAATCGAGACGCCAAACAAGGCCCACATGGCATTGCAAGGCATGCCCACCACGGTGCCAATCACCGCCACCAGTAGCGCGCTACCGACCATGTTGTACCCTGCGGGCATGAAAACCGATGCCACGGTCATCGCCTTCAACCAGCTCTTGGGGTTAAGCGCTTGAAACGCCGCGGCCTGGGCAAATGACACCGCCTTGGGTACATGCGCTCCCCCCACCGATGCTCCACTGAGCTTCCATGCCAAAAACACCAGGTACAACGATCCCGCGATACGCAGCGCTTGTTGCGCCAACGGGTAGGCCATAAAAACACTTCCCAGCCCCACGCACATCAGCATGGTTTGCACGAACAAGCCGGCCTGGATGCCAAGAATCGCTGGTAGCGCGCCGCGAGCACCAAAATTGGCGCCAGTGGTAGCGAGCATGACGTTGTTCGGCCCGGGGGAGGCCGACATTACGAGGCAATAGCTCATCAAGGGCAAGAGTTCGATCATGGTGTGCAATTCGCAGCGTGGAAATGGCACAAGTCTAGGAGTGCGGCGCGGCGGGGACAAGGCACAAGACAAAGGGGACAGACCCATGCTGTATCAATCGATGTACAGCTACAGTTGCCTCATTGACGGAGCCCGCGCGCAGGCAGCGCCGCCCGTCGCGTGGACGGCTAATTCAGCAATGCGCGGCGCGTTGGCAGCGACGAAGACCAGCGCCGCTTTCCCTACCGGTTAATGATCGTCATAAGCCTTTGATTATTCAGTTTAGGATGCGTTGGCAGTCAACCCTACCCACTTCCTGAGTGCAGCGGCGTTTTGTTTTCTGCCCATAAAGCTCGTTACTCGATGGCGTCATCCCAGACGATGCTGCCCGGATCAGGACAAATCCACGAGTCTTGCAAACGCTGCCGGATGTCCGCAAGGCTTTGGTTGATCAGCATCTTGCTATCACGGAACACCGGCAGCAGCGCTCCGCCATTCGCCTCTTCTTCCGTTTGACGTTCGTAGAGTACGAACTTGTCGCCTTCCCGCTCCACCCGCAGCAGACCGCGTGCCGACTTCTTGGTGCCGTTGTCGGTCGCCGGATCCTTATAAATTTCTACGGCCTCGTCACCAACCTGCGCGTAGATGGCCTTCATCGCCCAACCGAAATTGTCGCGGGTAAGCATGTTGTAGGTGAACGAACCGATACCGAACACCACGTTGCAGGACGCGAACTCTTTGGCCGCGAGGCGTCGCAGGATGCTCAGCGCGCGTTGAAGGGTGATCGAATCGCCGTAGATCAAGCCGACGTGCGAATCAAGCACCCTGAAACCCTTGCTGGTCGTGGTGCCGCCAAAAATATCCCACAAACATTCGACGGCCCCTTTGCGTTCCGCGTCGGTAATCCGTTCGCCGCTTGCGCGCACGACGTAGGAGCCGTCTGCCTGCCGCGTTATTTCGTCGTCGGTGTAGCCGGTCAGTATCAACACCGGATCGCCGGAGTCGGGACGGAACACCACTTTCGCGTTGCCCAGCGCATCTTGTTTGCGGGCCAGGATTTCCGGCTTGAGCGCTTTCGCAATGACCGTGATGACGTTCCAGAAATCGAAGGTATCGCTGACGATCGACACCATGCCCGACGGGTAATCCTGGCTGACGAACTCACGCATGATTTCCAGCTCGGCCAGGCGGCGCATCGCTTTCTCGTCCTTATCAGCGTTGGCGGGATCGTTCGCCAGACGCTGTTGCGTCAACAGAATCCGCAAGGCCATCACGCTGTGCTCGGAGGCTGGAATGGAGCCACCGACCAGTTCTTTTTCCGCATCGGCGCCGTAGAAGTCTTCCAGATAGTCGATCGCTGGAATCGTATCGGTGCCGGTGAAGGAGAGTAAGTGCGCCGCGCCGCAACGCATCGCGTCGTGGACGCCGCTCATGCCGCGCATCGAGAAGTCGTGCCCCTGCCACGCGACGAAGTCTTCCGGAGCGCCGGTAGTCCTGGCGAAGTAAGTCAGCAATTTGCGAAACTCGAAGGCGATGGTGGCGACGGTCGACGGCTTCCAGTTTTCGCAGCTGAACAGTGTTTCGAAATACGTGGCGATCCACGGAAATTGCTCGTTCGTGCTGATGAACAAAACCGGAGGCACTTTGATGTCGACCCGCGAACCCTCCGGCAATGAACGTATCTCCAGCGGCAGGTAGCCCAGCTTGTGCAACGCTTCGAGGCTGTCGACCGGCACCACGTTCGGACCGAGCGCGGTGTCCATGCGGCGCTGGTATTTACGCACAGCCAATTGCTGGGGCCTGTTGAAGAATTCGTTGTTGAACACGTCGATCAGGTATTCCTGGATAAAGCCCTGCAAGCCGAACCAGACAACCTTGTGATCGAACAGGCCGGGCAATACCGGCGCGTACTTGTCGGAGCGCGGCGTAAAGTTGGCGACCAGTTTTTTGGTCTCGCGCGGATACATCGGTGGATGGCCCGTCTTGTAAAAGTCCGCGAGATTGAAAGGGATCAAGTTGTTCTTTTCAGTTGTGGTGCGTTCGGGGGCGTTCATACCAGGGCTCCTTGAGTAATGGTGGTCAACTTGTCGTTGGGGCTGGATGGGTTCCAGTTGTAGGCGGTGAAGATGCGTTGGTAGTAAAGATTGAGTTCTTCAAAACCTTTGCTGAAAATTCCGTGCGTCACGTAAAGGTAGCGGGGTTGTGTGGAGACTTCGGCCAGCGCCTTGCCCAACTCGACAAAGGTACGGCCGCCATCGCAAATGTCGTCGACGACCAGGATGGGGAGATGCGGTAAGTCGCTCGATACGGAGGTGCCGGAGATACGCCCGGTCCTGGTGTCGCGCACTTTGTCGGCGAAGGCGATGTGTTCGACGTCGAGTTTCCTGGCTAACTGCTGCACACGCTTTCTGGCGCCGGCATCCGGGGCCAGCAAGGTGACGCCGCGCGCAAAAGCCGACTGCCGCAATACCTCCGCCAGCATGACCGAGGCATCGACAACGCTGACGCGATTAAGCAGGGCCGGCACCACGTCGCTATGTGGATCGGCAATCGTCACGCTGGCATAAGCTTGAGCATTGATCAGGTCGCAAAACACCTTGGCGCTGAGCGCTTCGCCGGGATTGCAGACGCGGTCCTGGCGCGCATAGGGCACGTACGGCATATTCAAGTGCAACGGCGCATTCGGCATTACGCGGCGCACGGCATCCGTCAGCAACAGCAGCTGCATGACCGCGTCGGCCGTCCTCAGCCACGCGTTGATACGGACGCTGGCGACGGACCCGGCTTCCGCGATGAAGGCATCCGGGAGAACCACTTGGCTTTCGCCGCCCGCAAATGTAAAGACGCGCGGCTCCAGCGTGACCTCGCGGCGGGTTCCCTCGGTGTGTAGCGATGTGATGGTGAGCATGGCAATGGCCTTTTATTTAAAGTCAAAATACAACTAAGTAAAACCTGATCCAACCCAAAAGTTGCGCCACGCCGAGCTACTTAGTGGCGAAACACAATTAAGTATAACGCAATCAATCCTAAAGGCAAGCGAATTATCGATTTTGCTGCGCTATCCGAAAGATTTCCCAAATAACATGAAGTCTTTTAGCTTGTACAGCCTGGCCGGACGCTGGGCGCCGGTCAAAAATTCCTCAGTGGGTTCCACGACATCCCACGCTTCGATCTTGCGTCGGAAGTTGGACTTCTCCAGCGTCGTCATCAAAATCGCCTCATACGTCGCTTGCAACTGGGACAACGTGAACTTCTGCGGCAGCAGACAACATGGCAAGGTCGAATAGCTCGATTTGTTGCGCACCCGGTTCACCGCGGCGGCGATGATATCGGCATGGTCGAATGCCAATTGGGGCAAATGATCGACGCCGTAAAAATGAAACGAGTTGGGGCTCGCCGCTTCCAGCTCCTCCACCGGCACCAGCGCAAGATAAGCCAGTGAGATGGACCAGCTGCGCGCATCCCGGTGCCTGCCGGAGAACCACTGTAACTGCTCGAGGTAACGCGGCTGAAAGCCCGTTTTGTCCTTGAGAACGCGCGCGACCGTGGCTTCGGTGGATTCATCCTCATCGACGTGTACCACGCCGCCAGGCAACGCCAACATGCCATCGTCCGGTGCCTTGTCACGACGGTGTAGGGCGACCTGCAGCTCGCCTTGACGGAGCGTCAGTAAAACGGCATCGACGGTGACAAGAGGTAAGGCAAATTTCATGGATATCGCTCGCTATGTTAGTGGTATATTGCAACTAACAACAAAAGGTGTCAAGGGGAACGAATCATTTCGGATTTAATACACAGTCTGGGGCGATAGCAGATGTAATCAACGACGACGAAGGCGCGCAGCGATTGGGTGTTCAGCACGCAGCTGTAGCAGATCCCATAGATTGCCATACAGGTCCTCGAACACGGCCACCATGCCGTACTCCGCATCCTTGGGCTCCCGGATGAACGTGATGCCATTGGCACGCAAACGTTCATAGTCGCGCCAGAAGTCATCAGTGTTCAGAAACAGGAATACACGTCCACCAGTTTGATTTCCAACATATGGCTCTTGTTCGGGCTGAGATGCTTTGGCCAACAACAGTGTGGTGCCGACCCCGCCTGGTGGGGCGACGACCACCCATCGTTTATCCTGCTCCGGCTGATAGGTATCTTCGAGTAACTCGAAACCAAGTTTATTGACGTAGAAATCGATTGCTTCGTCATAGTCGCGCACGACTAGCGCTATATGTATGATGGTTTGCGGCATGCTGTCTCCAGATGTAGTTTGAGGAAGTCCAGCAGCTTACCACCGGCACTTAGCTCGGCTCCCCCAGAAAGCGGCCACCGCGCCGCGACGCGCTGATCCGACCGCACCGCCCATAACCTTGTTACAATCGAACCATGCGACAGTTCCTTGCCCTGATCATCGCGCTAGTCTTCGTGCTGCACAGCTCCCTGCTGGCGGCCGCGCCCGCGCACATGTGCTGCAAGGGCGCCGATTGCCCCGTTACGCAATGCGTGTCGACCGATTGCCTGCCGACCGCAATGCCAGCCATCGCCCCGGACATCGCCATGCCCGAGCCGACGCCGATGCGACTGCAAGCCCAACGACCCGCCCCGACCATGTCTCCAGCGCCAGCAAAAGACGTCTGGTGCCCGCCTGATTAGCACGCCGAAGTGATGTCACCACCAACTGAACTTCCAGCTAAATAAAGGAAACACCATGAAATCAATCATCATCAAAGCATCCGCCGTGACGGCCATCCTGCTGGCTTCGGCCGGCGCTTACGCGGCGACCGCTATGGATTGCTGCGTCAGTCTGGAATGCTGCCTGAAGATGCTGTCCTGCTGCTTCTAAGCGGTAGCAACTAAAAGGGCCCGCCGGCGACTGGCCGGCGGGCCCTTTGCTTAGATGAACGAAGACCTTAGCGTGGCGGCGCTGGCGCCATCCCCGATG
>JBDSKP010000232.1:0-1599 GCA_039916925.1 Duganella sp. | reverse complement strand
CTGCCGGCGTTGCCGATCACCGCCGGATCGGGCAGTTTGCGGCGGCGGATCGCCACCACCGTGTCGGCCACCTGCCGCGCACAGGGCGCGTCGAGGCCCTGCTCGGCGACCGCCTGCGCCAGTTCGGCGTAGCGCAGGTTCGGCCGCCACTGCTTCGGCAGCGCGAACGTCACGTCGAGGATGATCAGATGGCGCCCGGCCTCGCGCTTGAAGACGCTGTCGCGATAGCCGAAGCGGCAGGCGCCGGCGTCCATCGCGTACACCGTCGCGCTGCGCGGGTCGAACACCGTCACGCTGTGGAACACGTCCCTGGTCTCCAGTCCGTAGGCGCCGATGTTCTGGATCGGCGCCGCGCCGACGGTGCCCGGTATCAGCGCCAGGTTTTCCAGTCCGCCCATGCCCTGCTCCAGCGTCCACTGCACGAACGCGTGCCAGTTCTCGCCGGCCGCCGCGCGCACAAAGTGACTGCGCTCGTCGCCGCCGACGACCTCCCGGCCCTCGAGCGCAATGTGCAGCACCAGTCCGGGGAAGTCGCCCGTCAGCAGCAGGTTGCTGCCGCCGCCCAACACCAGCCGCGGCAGACCGGCCCACGCGGGATCGGCAAGCACACCGAGCAATTGCTCTGTTTCCGTTACGCGCAGATAGGCTCGCGCGGTCGCGGCGATGCCGAAGGTGTTGAGGGATTGCAGGGGAAACTGGAGCTGGATCGAGGACTGTGGATGCATGGAGGAAAAACCGATTAATTTAGTCGATTATAGAGCGAAACAAGCAAAAAACCAGCGCCGATATGGGGGTGGGCGCGCCGTTGTCCGTTAAAATGTCAGACTTTGATGGGGAGCGGTCCGCCCCATGCCACACGAAAAGGAAATAGCCATGCCGTCGTTTGATGTAGTGTCCGAAGCCGATATGATCGAAGTGAAGAATGCCGTCGAGCAATCTCAAAAGGAAATCGCCACCCGTTTCGATTTCAAGGGGACCGGCGCGTCCGTCGAGCACAAGGAAAACGAACTGACCGTTGTCGCCGATTCCGAGTTCCAGCTGCAGCAGGTGCGCGACGTGCTTACCAACAAACTGGCCAAGCGCAAGGTCGATGTGCGCTTCCTCGAGGACGGCGACATCAAAAAGGTCGGCGGCGACAAGGTCAAGCAGGTCATCAAGATCAAGAACGGCATCGAGGCCGACGCCGCCAAGAAGATCGTGCGCGTCATCAAGGACAGCAAGATGAAGGTGCAGGCCAGCATCCAGGGCGAGGCGGTGCGCGTGACCGGCGCCAAGCGCGACGACCTGCAGGCGGCCATGGCCATGCTGCGCAAGGACGTGCCCGACATGCCGCTCGAGTTCAACAACTTCCGCGACTGATCCCGCCCGCGCGGCGTTGCCGCGCCGTCACAAGGCGGTAGCACTCTTGGGGTAGAATAAGTCTGAAAGATTTGCGCTCCATCGAATCTGCTACCGCGCGACCCGCATATCACCGCATAGCGCCGGGCGCCACGCCCGGCAAACAACCTCGGTAGTCTAAGGATAGCAATGAAACGTGTTGATGATTTCCGCCTGCGATTTGGCAAAAACGAGTACGTGCCCATCATGGTCGGCGGAATG
>JBDSKP010000231.1:0-7392 GCA_039916925.1 Duganella sp. | reverse complement strand
AGTGGTTCGCGTCCGAGCTGTTCGGCATCAAGCCGGATCTGATCACGTTCGCCAAGGGCGTGACGTCCGGTTATGTGCCGCTGGGCGGTGTGCTGGTCGGCGACCGCGTGGCCGATGTGCTGATAGGCCAGGGCGGAGAGTTCAATCACGGCTTCACCTACTCCGGCCATCCGGTCGCGTGCGCGGCGGCGCTGGAGAACATTCGCATCATCGAAGACGAAAAACTGGTCGAGCGCGTGGCCGGGGAAACCGGGCCATATCTGAAGAAGCGCTTTGCGGAACTGTCCGACCATCCGCTGGTCGGATACGCTGACAGCTGCGGATTCGTGGCGGGCCTCAACCTGGTGCGCACCAAGGCGCCGGTGGTGCACGACAACGTACCGTTTGACGAGTCGCTGGGCGTGGGCATGGTCTGCCGTGGATACATGTTCGACAACGGCATGATCATGCGCGCCGTCGGCGACCGCATGATCATCGCGCCGCCCTTGGTCATGACGGTGGCGCAGATCGATGAGATGGTGGCGCTGATCCGCAAATGTCTGGACCTGACCTATGCCGACGTCAAGCAACGTGGCTGGGTCTAAACCCGAATTGGATGGGAGCGAAAAATGACGACAACATCGTGGCATGAGCGGGCGGCAAGCCTGCGGATGGACGGCCGCGCCTTTATCGGCGGCCAGCGCGTATGGGCGAAAAACGAGCAGCAGTTCGAGAACCTGTCGCCGATCGACGGCCGCAAGCTGGGCATGGTGGCGCGCTGCGACGGCGCCGATGTCGACGCGGCCGTGGCCAGCGCCCGCGCCGCCTTCGAAGCGCGCGGCTGGGCCGGCAAGTCGCCGGCGCAGCGCAAGCGGATCATGATCAAGTTCGCCGACCTGGTGCAAAAGTACGGGCCGGAGCTGGCGCTGCTCGAAACGCTGGACATGGGAAAACCGATCAAATACAGCCAGAGCGTGGACGTCGGCGCGACCGCCAACTGCCTGCGCTGGTACGGCGAGGCGATCGACAAGATCTACGACGAGATCGCGCCCACCGCCGAGAACAGCCTGGCGCTGATCACGCGCGAGCCGGTTGGCGTGGTGGCCGCCATCGTGCCGTGGAACTACCCGATGATCATGGCCGCCTGGAAGATCGCTCCGGCGCTGGCGGCCGGTAACAGCGTGGTGCTCAAACCATCGGAAAAGTCGCCGTTGACGGCGCTGCGCCTGGCCGACATCGCGCTGGAGGCGGGCATTCCGGCGGGCGTGTTCAACGTGCTGCCGGGTTACGGCCACGAGGCCGGCGCCGCGCTGGCGCTGCACATGGATGTCGATTGCATCGGCTTCACCGGCTCGACGCGCGTCGGCAAGCAGATTTTGCAGATGGCCGGGCAGTCGAACCTCAAGCGCGCATGGACGGAATTGGGCGGCAAGTCGGCCAACATCGTCTGCGCCGATTGTCCCGACCTGGATGCGGCGGTGGCATCGGCCATCGGCTCGATCTACTTCAACCAGGGCGAGAGCTGCAACGCGCCCTCGCGCCTGTTTGTCGAAGCGTCGATCAAGGACCGTTTCGTCGAGAAGGCGCTGGCGATGATGCCGGACTTCCAGCCGGGCGATCCGCTCGACGAGAACACGGTGATGGGCGCCATCGTCGACGCCACGCAGCTGAAAACCGTGATGGGCTACATCGAGGCCGGCAAGGCGGGCGGCGCCAAGCTGCTGTCGGGCGGGCGCCAGGCGCGCACCGAGACCGGCGGCTTCTTCGTCGAACCGACCTTGTTCGATCAGGTCGACAGCGGCATGACCATCGCGCGCGAAGAGATCTTTGGACCGGTGCTGTCGGTGCTGAGCTTCACGGACCTGAAGGACGCCATCAAACAGGCCAACTCCACGCCTTATGGTTTGCAGGCGGCCGTGTGGACGTCGGACATGACCAAGGCGATACAGACGGCGCGCGCGCTGCGGGCCGGTACCGTACATGTGAACCAGTACGACGGCGACGACATCACCGTGCCGTTCGGCGGCTACAAGCAGTCCGGCAATGGCCGCGACAAGTCGCTGCACGCGTTCGATAAATATACCGAGCTGAAAACCACCTGGATTCAGATCGGCTAATCCAAAGAGGATTGATGAGTACAGCGGAAAAACAGGAAGAGATGGCGGCGCAGGGCGTGAGGTATATATTCGCCCAGTTCACCGACATTCACGGCGCGGCAAAGGGCAAGCTGATACCGCTCGTCCATCTGGAGGACATCGTCTATCCGGGCGCGGGCTTTTCGGGGCCGTCGATCTGGGGCACCGGCCTGCCGCGCACCGGGCCGCGCTCCGAATACTACGGACGCGCCGATCTGGCGACCTTGCAGGCGATGCCGTGGCTGCCCGGTTACGCCCGCGTGGTGCTCGACGGGCATGTCGCCGGCCAGCCGTTCGATGTCTGTCCGCGCCAGATTCTGCGCAAGCAGGTGGCGCGGCTGGCAAAGCATGGCTGGACCCTCAATGCTGGCCTGGAGCCGGAGTTCTTCCTGTTGCAAAAAGGGCGGAATGGCCACGACGCCGAACTGGCCGACACGCTGGAGAAGCCATCCTACGACACCAAAAGCCTGCTGCGCCGCCGTTCGTTTTTGGACAGATTGACGACTTCGCTGGACCTGTGCGGCCTTGGCGTGTTCCAGATCGACCACGAGGACGCGACCGGCCAGTTCGAAGTCAATTACAGGTATGCCGACGCGTTGAAGGCGGCCGACAACTTCATGCTGTTCAAGATGGCGGCGCATCACATCGCCGAGGAAGAGGGCATGCTATTCTCGATGATGCCCAAGCCCTTCGCCGATCGTCCGGGCAGCGGCCTGCATTTCCACCTGTCGCTGGCGGACAAGGACGGCAATCCGATGTTCGCGGCCGATCAGGACCGCCGCGAACTGGGATTGTCGCCGCTGGCCTATCATTTCATGGCTGGACTGCTGCGCCATGCGCCAGCGCTGACGGCGCTGTGCGCGCCCACCGTTAATTCCTATAAGCGGTTGATGTGCGGGCAGTCGCTGTCCGGCACCAGCTGGGCACCGGCCTTCATCGGCTACGGCAACAACAACCGCACCACTGTCGCGCGCGTGGTGTACCAGCGTATCGAATGGCGGCTGCCGGACAGCTCGGCCAATCCGTATCTGGCGCTGGCCGGCGTGATCGCGGCGGGCCTGGACGGCATCGAGAACGCTCTGGAGGCGGCGGAGCCGGTGGACCACGATGTCTACGAAATGTCCGACGCGCGGCGCGCCGAACTAGGGCTGAAAATGCTGCCGCAAAATCTCGGCGAGGCCGTCGCCGGGCTGCGGGCCGATACCGTGCTGGCGGCGGCGTTGGATACGGGCTTCGTCAAGGAATTCGTCGCGTTGAAGAGCGCCGAATGGACCGAATACAGTCAGCACGTCAGCGCGTGGGAGACCGCGCGATACCTCGAACGGTTCTAACAGGAGATTGGCATGAGCCAGGCAATGAAGGATTTTCTACGAGAGCGCAATATCCATGAAGTGGAATGCGTGATCGCCGACATGACCGGCATCGCACGCGGAAAAATCCTGCCCAAGGACCTGTTCCTCAGCGAGGGCGAGATGCGCTTGCCCAAGAGCGTGCTGCTCAACACCGTCAACGGCGAGCAGCCGAACAACATGCCCTATACCGGCGCCACCGATCCGGACATGATCTGCGTGCCGGATCTAGCCACGCTGCGCCAGGTGCCGTGGGCGGCGGAGAACGTCGCGCTGGTGATCCACGATTGCCAGAACTTCGACGGCACGCCGGTCGGGTTGTCGCCGCGCGCGGTGCTGCGCAAGGTCCTCAAACTGTACGCCGATCGTGGATGGCAACCGGTGGTGGCGCCGGAGATGGAATTCTACCTGGTCGCCCGCAGCAGCAATCCGCACGAGCCGCTGACGCCTCCCTTGGGCCGCAGCGGCAAGACCGAATCGGGCCGGCAGTCGTACTCGATCGACGCCGTCAACGATTTCGATCCCTTCTTCCTGGAGCTGTCGACGTTCTGCAAGCAGCATCAGCTGGGCGTGGAAACGCTGATCCACGAAGCCGGCGCCGGCCAGATGGAAATCAACTTCACCCACGGCGACGCGCTGGAGCTGGCCGACCGCGTGTTCCTGTTCAAGCGCGCCGTGCGCGAGACGGCGCTGCGGCACGGGATCTTCGGCACCTTCATGGCCAAGCCGATGGAGACGGAGCCCGGCAGCGCGATGCACATCCACCAAAGCATTCTCGATACGACGACCGGCAACAACATCTTCAGCGGAAAAAGCGGTGAGCCCAGCGCCTTGTTCTTCAACTATATCGCGGGCCTTGAACACTACACGGCGGCGGCCACGCTGCTGTTCGCGCCGCATGTCAATTCCTACCGGCGGCTGTCGCGCTTTATGTCGGCGCCGACCAATGTGCATTGGGGTTACGACAACCGCACCTGTGGCTTCCGCATTCCCAACTCGACGCCGACCAACCGCCGCGTGGAGAACCGCGTGCCGGGCGTCGATGTCAATCCCTATCTGGCGATGGCGGCGACTTTGGCGTGCGGCTACCTCGGCATGGTCAACGGTCTGACACCGTCCGAGCCGACGGAGGGCAGCGCCGAGCATGTGCACGACCAGTTGCCGCGCAATCTGGAGGACGCCATTTTGCGTCTGCGCGAATGCAAGCCGCTCAGCGAGATATTGGGGGAGTTGTTCGTGCAGGCGTTCTGCGAGGTCAAGGAACTGGAGTTCGCCACCTACAGCCGCGTGATCAGCTCATGGGAGCGCGAGCATCTGATGCTGCTGGTGTGAGGAGAACGCTATGCACGACACCCACGATGGATTGAACTGGCCCCGCGCGCAGGCGCTGGCGGCCCGGGAACGCGCCAGCTACGTCGCCCGCAATCCCGAATCGGCCAGGCTGGCGGGGGAGGCGGCACAGCACCTGCTGTTCGGCGTGCCGATGCACTGGATGAACGACTGGTCGACGCCGTTCGCGCTGACGGTGAGCGAGGCGTCCGGCGCGCGCTTCCGCGATGTCGATGGACACGATTACGTTGACTTCTGTTTGGGTGACACCGGCGCCATGTTCGGTCACGCGCCGACCGCCGTCGCCCAGGCGATCGCACGGCAGGCCACGCGCGGCTACACGGCCATGCTGCCGTCGGAGGATGCGGCTCCGGTGGCCGCCGAACTGGCGCGGCGTTTCGGCCTGCCGTATTGGCAGTTCGCGCTATCGGCCTCGGACGCCAATCGCTTCGTGCTGCGCTGGCTACGCGCGGCGACGGGGCGCGACAAGGTGCTGGTTTTTAATGGCTGCTATCACGGCACCGTGGACGACGTGTTTGTCGATCTGATCGACGGCGTGCCGACGCAGCGCGATAGTCTTCTGGGGCAGGTTCATACGCTGACGGATCACACGGTGGTGGTGGAGTTCAATGATCTGCCGGCGCTGGAGGCGGCTTTGGCGCGGGACGATATAGCCTGCGTGCTGGCCGAGCCGGTGATGACCAACATTGGCATGGTGCTGCCGGATCCGGGGTACTGGGAGGCGGCGCAGCGGATCATCAAGCACCATGGCGCGCTGCTGGTGATCGACGAGACGCATACCATCAGCAGCGGGCCTGGTGGCTATGCGCGGGAGCATGGCATGCTGCCGGATGCGCTGGTGGTCGGAAAACCGATCGGTGGCGGCGTTCCGTGCGCGGTGTATGGGTTCACGCAGGAGCTGGCGCGCAAGGTCGAACAGGCCAAGCGTGGCGCGCCGCCCGGGCACTCGGGCGTCGGCACTACGCTCAGCGCGAATATGTTCGCGATGGCCGCGATGCGCGCGAATCTGGAGCAGGTGATGACGGAGGCGGCATATCAGAGGATGTTCGGGTTGGCGGCGCGGCTGGCGGATGGGTTGCGCGATGTGATTGCGCGGCATCGCTTGCCTTGGTGCGTGACGCGGGTTGGGGCGCGGACGGAGTTTCAGTTCGCGCAATCGGCGCCGCGTAACGGCACCGAGGCGCAGGCGATCCTCGACGGCGAACTGGAACAGATCATTCATCTGTATCTGCTAAATCGCGGGCTGTTGATTACGCCGTTCCACAACATGCTGCTGGTGTGTCCGGCCACCGGTGAGGACGACGTCTCACGCTTGCTGACCGCCTTTGACAATTGCGTGCAACGGCTAACATAAAAATGCTGTACCTTATTTCCTTGACTGTCACACAGAGATCACTATGGTTGAGGCTATACAGCAGCGGCAGCGGTTGATAGACATACTTGAATACTGGCACAAGATCGAATTCTTTATTCCGTTTGATCTGGATCAAATAACCGATGTGGAAGAAGTGTGGCGCTTGCGTTGGATCAAGCCGTTTCAGCTCGCTTCGTGGCATGCCGGCGACTTCCATAAGTTCGTTATTCCCTCCCATCTCAAAATATCCGGCTACCGGCTCTATCTCGGCCTGTTCGACCGCAGCGAAATCGCCGAAGTCTGCGCACGCGTGCTGCCCACGCCGGAAAGCGACGACGAAGACGAGCAGCGCGGTGCCATGGAGGGCCGCAGCTGCTTCGCGCGCATGGAGCTTAACGCGCGCGGCGAACCGTTGTTCGATCCGGTGTCGGTGTCGACGGTGCCATGGGCATTGGGACGCACTTTGGAGCAGGGCATCGACAGCCTTGCGCTCGGGGCCTTCGAAGCCGCAAGGCGCGATTTGGCGGATCGCCTGGACGACTTCCGCAGAGAACGAGCGCCGCAGCCGCGGGCGCAGTCGATGGAGCCGACGGAGCCCGGCCATCCCCCGCCGGCGCCGCTGACGGGGGACGAAATACAGGCGTTGTCGGAGTTGTTCACGCAATGGGCAGGCTTCACGCCGCAACCCGGACAACCGCTGCTGCTGGAGGTTTTGACGGCGAAAAAGGAAGTCAGGGAAAAGCCGAACGCGGACAACGACGACGACGGCGAGGCGGAACCCACCATCGATATACTCAACAGCTTTTACATCGAAGATATCGAACGTGCGATACATGCGTTGCGGGAGGGCGCCGTGCCGTTGCTCGCTTCTTACCTGGAGCCGCTGGCGCGGGACCAGCGTATCGACGTCTACACCGACGCGGGACGCCAGGCCTTGCTGCGCCAGTTGCACCCCGCGCGCGGTAACCGGGGCCATTGGTTGAGCCAGCGTGAACACAGCATGAGCCTGATGCAGCAGTTCGCCATCAACGCCGGGCTGGAGGCTTTGCGCGATGGCGGCCTGTTCGCCGTCAATGGCCCGCCGGGCACCGGCAAGACGACGCTGCTGCGCGAACTGTTCGCCGAGAATATCGTGCGCCGCGCTGCGGTACTGGCTCGGTTGCGCACATCGGACGACGCGTTTCTGCCCAAGGAACAGGTGCACTTCGCGAACGGCCGGCAGACC
>JBDSKP010000230.1:0-2243 GCA_039916925.1 Duganella sp. | reverse complement strand
TCTTCGCCGAGGCAAGCACGATCGCCTTGCCTTCCGGAGCCACCTTGCCGGCGCCGGCGAGGTCGACCCGCACCGCCTGCGCCGTGCCGATCGCGTTGACGACCTTCAGGTAGATTTCGCCGCGCTGGTCCGATTTGGTCGCCGAGAAGAACATCGTCGGCACTTGCTTGGCCGGCGGCAGCACCTGCGGCGTCTCCTCCTTGGCCGGCGGCTGCCAGGTCTGCATACCCACCTGCTCCGCCGTCAGCGGCAGCGACACGTCGCCCAGATAATTGCTGAACATCTTCTGCGCGTGGTAGGACGGCGAGCCGTAGCTGGTTTGCGCGTCGTAGCCGACCAGGTTCGATTTCCACTGCATGCCGCCCGGGTTCACGTTCACCAGCAGCGGCGCGTAGCAGGACATTTCGACGACGTCGGCATTGCGTTCCATGCCGGCCATGAAGGCGGCGTCGGCCAGCGCGGAGTGCAGGTTGGTGGTCGGCTCGCCCTCGCGCGCGGCCCACTCGCCAATGAAGACTTTCGGCCCGGTGCGCACGTAGCTGTCGTAGCGCGCGGCGTCGTTCATCATCTCCATCGGGCTGTAGTAGTAGTGCTCGTCGACCAGGTCGGGTACACGGCTGGTGAGCTTCTGTAGCTGGCTCAGCCAGTCCTTGCCGTTGACGGTGGAGATCAGCTTGAGCTGCGGGTACTTCGCCTTGATGGCGTCGTGGAACTGGGTGTAGCGGCCGTCGTAGGTCTTCTGCTTGTCGAAACCATCCTCGTTGCCGATCTCGACGTAGCGCAGCTTGAACGGCGCCGGATGGCCATCCCTGGCGCGCTGCGCGCCCCACTTGGTGCTGACGTCGCCGGTCACGTATTCGATCTCGTCGAGCGCTTCCTGCACGAACGGTTGCAGCGCCGGGCCGCCGGGTATCGTTTCGCCGTGCAGCGCGTAACCGGCGAACACCGCCAGCACCGGCTCGGCCTTCATGTCCTCGCACCATTCGAGGAACTCGAGCAGGCCCATGCCGTCGGACGAGCGGTAGCCCCAGGTGCCGCGATGGCCGGGACGCTGCTCGATCGGGCCGAGGGTTTCCTTCCACTTGAAGCGGGTGGCCACCGTCTCGCCTTCGAGGTAGTTCCCGCCCGGGAAGCGCAGGAAGGCCGGCTTCATGTCGACCAGCTTTTGCATCAGGTCGGCCCGGTTGCCGTTCGGCCGGTCCTTGTAGGTCGGCGGGAACAGCGAGACCTGGTTGAACCACACGGTGCCAGGGCTTTCGGTGGCGATCACCAGGCGCGCGTCGGCGGTCGGCTTGACGTTGGCGGCGGTCGTCAGGGTGACGCTGTAGCGCTTCCATTCGCCGTCGATGCGGCCGCCCTCGGCCTGCGCGTACACGGCCTTGCCGTCCACGCCTTCGATGCTGACGCTCAGCGGCACGCCGCCGGCGCCGGCGGTTTTGGCGTAGAAGCTGGCGCGGTAGCGGGTGCTCGGCTTGACCGGAATGCCCCAATAGCCGGCGTTGGCGATGCCGACCCGGTGGCCTTGCGCGGCGCGCGCGGCGTCGAGCCGCAGGCTGGTGGTCAGGGCGGTGCCGGCGACCGGTTGGCCTTGGTCGAGCGCGATCGCGGCGCCGCCGCCGGCGTCCTGCACCACCGACCAGTACGCGGGCGTCTTGTTGTCGTCCTTGAAGACGCGGTTGCGCACCAGCTCCGCGTACAGGCCGCCATCGTAGGAGTAGTTGATCTCTTCGGTCATCAGGCCGTACAGGGTCGGGCTGACGGGAGTACCGGGCTTGGAGAGGTCGATCCGGACGGCGGTCTGCGCCATCGCCAACGGGGCGATCAAGGCGGCCAACGACAGCAGGCGGCAGACGCGGAAGCGGCGTGGCGGAATCGCCAAGGCGGTGCCGCGCGGTGAAATGGTCGAATTCATGGGCAGGATGGGCCGTGTGGTGGTGCTGCGCTTACGGGGCGCTTTTTTATTTTGATGTTCGCGGCATCTACCCGCGAGCAAGGTGACAAATATTATGACCGGCGCCATGCCACGACCAATGATATTTTGTTGGCAACTGATACGCGAATCGATATCGATCGCGCCGTCGGTCGGGTGATGACGACTGCGCCGACAATTATGCGTTTCTTAAGTCTTCACATAAATACTGTCGAGTCGGTATGCTTTCCGCGCAGCCGCGCCCCCACCCCGGGAATTAATCGCATGAATCCGCTCACCTATTCGCTTTGCCAGAAACCCGTCCTTGGCCTGT
>JBDSKP010000229.1:0-5931 GCA_039916925.1 Duganella sp. | reverse complement strand
GCTTCGAAGGCTGCCTGTCGGTGCCGGGGCTGCGAGGCAGCGTGCCGCGCTGGACCAAACTGCGTTATGAGGGCGTCGACCAGTTCAACCAGCCGATCGCGCGCGACGTCGACGGCTTCCACGCGCGCGTGGTGCAGCACGAGGTCGACCACCTGCTCGGCGTGCTGTACCCGATGCGCATCACCGACTTTTCCAGGTTCGGCTTCACGGACGTGATGTTCCCCGATCTCGACCCGAACGACGACGACTGAGATCGCCCGGCGCGTTGCCACAGACGTGCGGGGCGGTGGAGCATGCATCGTTTATGATGATGCAACTTGACTAACACGCGATCTCCTATGCAACCGTTTTCGTTTCAGCAAAAAATCTTTCTAGCCCTGCTGGCCATCGTCACCATAGGATTCGGCTGGATACTCGCGCCGTACGGCGGGGCGATTTTCTGGGGCGTGGTGCTGGCGATTCTGTTCGCGCCGATCTATCGCTGGCTGCTGCAGCGGACCCGGAATAAAGCCAACCTGGCGTCCATTTTGACGTTGCTGCTGATTGTCGTGATCGTCATTCTGCCGCTGACGCTGGTCTCGGTGTCGATCGTCAACCAGGCCGCCTCCGTCGTGGACATGGTGCGTTCGGGCGACATTTCCGTGGCGTCGTTTTTTAACAAGATCATGGCCGCTTTGCCGAACTGGCTGGTCGGCCTGCTCGACCGATTCCATTTGACCAGCCTCGCCAGCCTGCAAGCCAAGCTCACCGACGTCGCGTCGCAAGTGAGCCAGGAAGTCGCCAAGCGGGCGATCCACGCCGGTCTGTACACGTTCGATTTCCTGACCAGCCTGTGTATTTTGCTGTACCTGCTGTTTTTCCTGCTGCGCGACGGCGACAAGCTGTCCAAGCGCATCAAGGAAGCCGTGCCGCTGAGCAGCAAATACAAGCAGCGTTTGTTCCAGAATTTCACCACCGTGATCCGCGCGACGGTGAAGGGCAACATCCTCGTCGCCATCGCCCAGGGCGCGCTGGGCGGGCTGATTTTCTGGTTCCTGGACGTGCGCGCGCCGGTGCTATGGGGCGTGTTGATGGCTTTCCTGTCGCTGCTGCCTGCCGTCGGCGCGGCCATCGTCTGGGCGCCTGTCGCGATCTATTTCCTCGCCACGGGCGCGGTGTGGCAGGGTGTCACGCTGGCGGCGTTCGGCGTGTTTGTGATCGGCCTGGTCGACAACTTCCTGCGGCCGGTGCTGGTCGGGCAGGACACCAAGATGCCAGATTACGTGGTGCTGTTATCGACGGTTGGCGGCATGGCGTTGTTCGGCCTGAACGGTTTCGTCATCGGCCCGGTGGTCGCGGCGATGTTCATCGCGGCGTGGGATTTGTTTGTGAGCGCCGGCGAGTTTCATACCGACTGAAGTCGCTAAGGGGTGCACAAAAACGGGCGTGGAGGTTTAGTTGCCACGGCTTTGGATAGCGTCACGCGCCCCTTCAGCCCCGGGAAGGCGGCGCCGATGTCACTTTTAACATCATCAAGGCTTCGGACAAGCGCCACCGACCGGTTTTCCTTAAAGATGAAATCCCCCAAGTATACGGTCTGTCCAGTCGGGGCTTCGAATGCAGGAAAATCGTCCGCAGGCGGGGCCCCATTGAACGGGCTATAAACGTAATGGCCGGGAGGGACGTCGAAGCAAAGTATTTGACCTCGCCGGGAGCGGTCGCCACGCTCGCATCCGCACGATTAAAATGGAAACAATCGCCAGTGATGTTCTGCATACCGATATCGTATTCCGCTAGCTCCACGGTAAATCCGTCGTACTGCCACGAGCCCTCGACTTTTACGCCGTACACGATCACCGCGCGGCTCTTGTCCGGCACGTCCCCGGGGGGCAGTGGTTTGACCGAGTTTATCGTGCAGCCCGTGATCAACAAAAAAATAGCCGCCATGCAAAAAAATCGATTTTTTTTCATTTTGTAGAGCCGGTTGGCGCCATTAGCAGCAAACCCCGAGGACCCCGCCTGCAATCGGGGTTATTCGGCGCCCAGCAAATCGCGCGCGTTCAGCAGCGCGTAGATGATCTCGGGATGTTGACCGAAGCAGCGGCGTATCGCGGCGGGGATGTTTTCGCGGGTGCGCCGGCATAGGCCCTGCTGCTCCGCCAGCTTGATCTGTAAACCCATGACGGTGCGCACGCCGTTGGCGCTGGGCGTGATCGTCAGCCGGATGCCCAACAGGTCCTGCATGCGCTGCTCGATGCGTCCCAGCGCCTCATAGCTGTCGATCGCCTCGATGCGGGCGATCAGCGCCTTTTCCTCCTCGCGCGTGAGCCGCAGCACGCGGATGTCGGTCTGGTCGTCGCGCTCCCACGCGTCCAGCAGCTCGCCATGCCGGCACTCGCAGGCGCCGGGCGGGCACTCTTTGCGGATGGGAAATGGCAGGGCTGGGGGCATGGGCGGACTCGCGGTAATGGGAAGTAGATTCTACCCCGAAGGCGGGTGCCGCGCGAGGGCCGGACGCGTCCTCAGGCGGCCTGCAGCCGCTGCTGCAACAGCGCCAGCACCGCCGCCTCCTCGGGACGCAGCTCATGCAGGTCTTCCTTCAACTCCTCCTTGGCGCGCTGGCGCAGCGCCGTCAGCATCGTGCCGTCGAGGTAGGACTCGATCACCGCCGGATGCACGTAGCATTTGCGGCAAATGGTCGGCGTGTTGCCGAGTTTTTTCGCCACCGACTCGATCGCCTGCACGATGTTCTTCTTGGCCTGCGCCTCGGAGTCGTATTTTTCATATTCCAGCAGCGCCACCGCCGCCAGCACCGTGCCCGACCACGTACGGAAATCCTTGGCGGTGTAGTCCTCGCCGGCGATCGATTGCAGGTATTCGTTGACGTCGGCCGAACCGACCGTGCGCGGATTGCCGTCGTCGTCGACATACTGGAACAGCTCCTGGCCCGGCAGGTCCAGCGTGCGGCGGATGATGCTGGCCAGGCGCCGATCCTGCACCTGGACGGAGTGATTGACGCCGCTCTTGCCGCGGAAGCGGAATTCGACCTTGCTGCCGTCGAGGCGCACGTGGCGCTCGCGCAAGGTGGTCAGGCCGAACGATTTGTTCTGGCGCGCGTATTCCTCGTTGCCGATCCGCATCATGGTCGCCTCCAGCAGGTAGACGATGGTCGCGAGCACCTTTTCGCGCGGCAGCCCGGGCTGCTTGAGTGCGGCGTCGACGGCTTTGCGGATGGCCGGCAGCGCCTTGCCGAATTTGAGCATGCGCTCGTACTTCGATTCGTCGCGCAGCGAACGCCAGCGCGGGTGGTAGCGGTACTGCTTGCGGCCGCGCGCATCGCGCCCGGTCGCCTGCAGGTGGCCCAGCGGCAGCTTGCAGATCCAGACGTCGGTCCACGCGGGCGGAATCACCAGCGACTTGATGCGCGCGAGCGTGTCGGCGTCCTTGACCGCGTGGCCGTCGGCGTTGACGTAGTAAAAGGTCTTGCCGCGCTTGCGGCGCGCGATGCCGGGCTGGTAGTCGTGCACGTAGCGCAGGCCGGCCGATTTGGCCGCCGCCAGGGCGTCGTCGCTGGCGGGCGTGGAGGCCGGGGTGACGGCCGCTGGGAGATCGCGCTTCATTGCTGTCCTCGGGTGAGCAGGGTGGGAATAATCCTACCGTCTGCAACGGGGCAATGATGTGCGATAGCGCACGCTTTATTCCATGCGTTTAAGACGCTGGCCATGGAGGCCCCATTTGCATGGCTCGCCGTCGACGGTGCCGGTCAGCGCCCAGCCGGTGCCGACCTTCTCGACGCCGATTTCGCACTCCAGTTCCTTGGCAAGTTTCTCGGCCCAGCCGCGCGCGGCGCCCTGGCCCTTGAACAGCTCGTTGCCTTCGTAAATCACGGTGGCGTCGAACACGGGGGCGGCGAAGATGGTCATGGTGGGTCCTTGGTCAGATCTGAAAGCGCGATTGTGCCATCAAATCGTCAACTTGGTGATTGAGGCTATCAATCGCCAAGCTTGAGATTGCGGCGGGATTAATTTTATGGCAACCTCCGCCCACCTCATCGATACCGGAAGCCAGCATGTTACGCCAGCCCGCTTTTTCCCTACTGCTAAACTTCGACCACGTACCGGCGCTCAAGTGGGACGAGGTCTACATGCAGTACCTGAGCAAAGTGATGGCCAGGCGCGTGCGGCGCGGCGACGAGATCATCGCCATCGATGGCGAGCCGGCACGGCGCTACGCCGAACAGCGGGTGATGCCGTTCGTGAGCTCGTCGACGCCGCAGGACAGGGACGTGCGCACCTACGGCTATCAGTTGCTGGCGGGCGACGAGAAGCAGCCGGTCAGGCTCCGCCTGCGCGGCGCGGACGGCGCCGAGCGCGAGGAGCTGGTGGAGCGCTCGCTCCCGTATCGGGCGCCGGATGCGGTGGGATTCAAGATGCTGCCGGGTCAAATCGCCTACATCGCGCTCGATCAATTTGAAAACGACCGGGAGGTCAAGGCTTTCGAGCGTGCCTTGCCGGAGATACTCAAGGCCAGGGGCCTGGTGATCGACGTGCGGCGCAACGGTGGCGGCTCGACCGATTTCGGGCTGGCGGTGCTGTCATACCTGAGCAGGGAGCCGATCAAGCGTGACGTCTACCCCGACGGCACCGCGTTCGTCGGCAAGGGCATCCATCCGGATATCGAGGTGCGCTAGACCGTCGCCGCGCTGCGCGCGGGGCGAGATCTCGTGGTCGAGCGCGCGGTGGTTGAGCTGTCACGGTGACACGTAGGGCGGATTAGCGTAGCGTAATCCGCCGCGCTCCGTCGGTGGCTCATCGACGGCGGATTACGGCTTTCGCCTAATCCGCCCTACGTGTCTCCACGAGGGATCATGTGTCCAGTTCCTGGGGGCGCGGCTTGTCCCGCCTTACCCACTACGTCATTCGACGTATTCCCTGGGTTCTCCATGCTGGCTAATCTTGCAACGATTAGTCCAACCAAGGGGAAACAAGATGGGTCTGAAACACGGAAACCGGCTGCTGCTGGCGGCGGCGGTGGCGGTGGCGGCGGGTATATCCAACCCTGCCTGCGCCGGCGCGACGATCAACATGGGCGACGACAAGTCGGTCAGCGTCGGCTTCGGCCTGCGCGAGAGCTTCACCAGCGCGGAGGACGCGGCGCCCAACGGCACCGGGCGCTCGCAGGACTTCAATCTGGATAGCGGCCGCCTGTACTTCGGCGCTTCGCTCAACAAGAACATCAAGGGCATGTTCAACACCGAGTGGGACGGCGATAAGATCCGCGTGCTCGACGCCGCCGGCCAATTCGCCATCTCGCCCGAATTCAATATCTGGGCCGGCCGCCTGCTGTCGCCGAGCGACCGCGCCAACATGGCCGGCCCGTACTACTCGATGGGCGGCGGCTACTGGGCCGGCGTGGCGTCGCGCTACGGCTACAACGGCGGCATCTTCCGCGGCCGCGACGACGGCGTGGTCGTCTGGGGCAACGTCGCCGATGGCAAGCTCGGATACTCGTTCGGCGCCTTCGAGGGCCATACCTTCGGCATCGGTTCGCTGACGCAGTCGCAGGCCAAGGCGGCCGGCGTCAAGGCCGACGATTCGCTGATGTACGCGGGCCGTCTGCAGTACGACTTCTGGGACGCGGAACCGGGCTACTACGGCACCGGCAACTACCTGGGCAACGCCGACATCCTGTCGATCGGCGTGGCGGGCCGCTATCAAAAGGACGGCATCCTGACCGTCGCCAAGAACGGCAAATACAGCTCCTACAACGTCGATTTCCTGATGGAGAAGCGCATCAAGGGCTCCGGCGCGGTGGCGGTGGAAGCTGCCTACTACGACTACGACACAGACAATATCGTCCTGGCGGAGCAGGGCAAGGCCTACTCGGCCGGAGTGTCCTACATCTTCGAACAGAAAGCCGGTTGGGGCAAGCTGCAGCCGTTCGCGCACTGGC
>JBDSKP010000228.1:0-7209 GCA_039916925.1 Duganella sp. | reverse complement strand
CACGCTGGCGCAATTCGGGCACGGCGTGGTCAGGGTGGCGTAGTCGCCCGGTATCGTATCGTTGTTGTATTCCTTGGCGCGCTTGACGATGATTTGCGTCATCTGGGCGATTTCACGCATGAATTCTTCACGCGAGATCTTGCCCTTCTCCATCTGCGAGAGCTTGTATTCCCATTCACCGGTCAGTTCCGGCGCGGTGAGTTCGTTTACGCCCAGGCCGCGCAGCAAGGTCATCAGCTGCGATGCCTTGGCGGTCGGAATCAGTTCGCGCCCTTCGCGCAGCAGGTAGCGCTCGCCCAGCAAGCCCTCGATGATGGCGGCGCGCGTCGCTGGCGTGCCCAGGCCCTTGCCGGCCATGGCGTCGCGCAACTCGTCGTCCTCGACCAGCTTGCCGGCGCCTTCCATGGCCGACAGCAACGTCGCCTCGGTGTAGCGCGCCGGCGGCTTGGTGACCAGGCCGTTGGCGTTGACCTTGTCGGTGAGCACCTTCTCGCCCTTGGCGACCGGCACCAGATTGCCGTTGGCGTTGCCTTCCTTGTCGTCGTCGGTCGACGCTTCCTTGCCGTAGATCGCCAGCCAGCCCGGATTGGTCATGACTTTGCCTTCAGTCTTGAACTGATGGCCCGACACTTCCGTGTAGCGGGTGGTGACCTGGAACTCGGCCGGCGGGAAGAACACGGCCATGAAGCGGCGCGTGACCAGGTCGTACAGCTTCTGTTCCGGCTCGGACAGGTTCTTCGGCGCGATCGTGGTCGGGATGATCGCGAAGTGATCCGAGATCTTGGTGTTGTCGAAGATGCGCTTGTTCGGCTTGACCCAGCCCTTGTCGAGGATCTGCTTGGCGAACTGGTGGTAGTTCGGGTTTTCCTTGACCGTTTCCAGCGCCTGTTGCACGGTCGGCATGTAGTCTTCCGGCAAGTGGCGCGAGTCGGTACGCGGGTAGGTCAGCACCTTGTGCTTTTCGTACAGCGCCTGGGCCAGGCCCAGCGTGTTCTTGGCCGAGAAGCCGAAGCGCGAGTTCGCTTCGCGCTGCAGGCTGGTCAGGTCGAACAGCGCCGGCGCCATCGACGTGGTCGGCTTGGCTTCCTCGGTGACGACGCCCTGCTTGCCGCGGCAGGCCATGGCGATCGAGTCGGCGGCGGCCTTGCTCCACAGGCGCTCGGCGCGCTTCTCGGGATCGGTGTCGTCCTTCTTGAACTTGGTGTCGAGCCAGCGGCCCTCGTACACGCCGGCGGCGCACACGAACTCGGCGCGCACTTCCCAGAAGTCGCGGGCGACGAATTTCTTGATCTTCTCTTCGCGCTCGACCACGATCGACAGGGTCGGCGTCTGCACCCGGCCGACGGTGGTCAGGTAGAAGCCGCCCTCTTTCGAGTTGAACGCGGTCATGGCGCGGGTGCCGTTGATGCCGATCAGCCAGTCGGCCTCCGAGCGGCAGCGCGCGGCGTCGGCCAGCGGCAGCATTTCCTCGTCGCTGCGCAGATGGGTGAAGCCTTCGCGGATCGCGCCGGGCGTCATCGATTGCAGCCACAGGCGCTTGACCGGCTGCTTGGCCTTGGCGTTCTGGGCGATCAGACGGAAGATCAGTTCCCCTTCGCGGCCCGCGTCGCATGCGTTGATGAGGGTGGTGACGTCTTTACGCTTGATCAGCTTGTTGAGCACCTTGAGCCGCGCCTCGGTCTTGGCGATCGGGTTGAGCGCGAAGTACGGCGGGATCATCGGCAGGTGCGCGAAGCTCCATTTGCCGCGCTTGACGTCGTGCTCTTCCGGCACGGCGATCTCCAGCAGGTGGCCGACGGCGGAGGACAGCACGTACTCGTCGGACTCAAAGTACTCATCGTGCTTGGTGAAGCCGCCAAGCGTCTTCGCGATGTCGTTCGCGACAGAAGGCTTCTCGGCGATGATGAGGGTTTTCGTCATATTTCGTATCTCGTTTTTTAACACTTGGGGTGGGTACAGCATGCGCATCATACATGGATCGCGCCGCAGTCTGCACTTTTGCGCCGCCGATGGCAAGGCCAAGGTGTCACAGTCTTGTCAAAGCGCAAATGATAAGCGCGTTGTCGGCACGACCGCAAGCGAACTGCGCGGCGGCGCGGCGACGGTCATGGCGCGGAGGTGTTGCTTTTTGGAACGAAAGAACGGCAAGGGTCGCCTTCGGGCGCGACGGCCGCTCTTTATTAGTGCAGCAGGCGCGGCGCCTGGTCCTCGTCCGAGCCGAACAGGTCGTCGAACATCAGCGCGTCCGGCTCCTTGCCCTGACTCCAAAGCAACATCAGCACGATGACCTTGAGCTTGCCCAAGGTGACGGGCGCCTCCTCCAGCGCCAGTGCCCGCTCGACAACGATTTCACGTTGCAGCGGAGACAACACCTTGGCCGATTCGAGGAACTGGATGAAGCCGATCGCGGCGGTGCCCAGCACGTCCTGCTCTTCCTCGACGTAGAAGCGCGTGCCGGTCGAGGCGGCCGTCAACGATTGTTCGACGCCGGCCATGGCCGTCAGGTCGTTGAGCCACACCAAGGCCTCGGAAATCTCGACATCGTCAAAACCGACGGCCGACAGCTTCTTGGCCAATGCGGCCGGTTCCGGGCAGGCATCGGGACGGTAATAAGTCTCGTAGAGATAAACAAGGATGTCGAACATGGCTCTACTCTATCAGTTAAAACAGATCGGACACAAGTACCGCGCAGCTTGCCCAATGGTTTGCCACGTTCATCAGCCGCGCAAGCGCTGGAACATTCCGCCCGGCAAGCGCTCGAGCAAACCGGCAAGTTCCAGCGCCAGCAACTGCCCCTGCAGTTCGGCGGCCGACTGCCCCAGCGCGACGGCCAGCGTGTCGGCGCGCGCCGGATGGTCGCCGATCGCGTCGAGCACCCGGTCGACGAAGGTGTCGTCGATCAACGGCCGGGCGGCCATGCCGTCGGCCAGCATTTGCATATCGTCCAGCACGTCGGCGGCGGTCTCGACCAGCTTGGCGCCCTCGCGGATCAAGCGGTGGCACCCCTTGGCCAGGGTCGCGTGGACCGAGCCCGGCATCGCGTACACGTCGCGCCCCTGCGACACGGCCAGCCGCGCCGTGATCAGCGATCCGGACTTGGCGGCCGCCTCCACCACCAGCACCCCGCACGCCAGCCCGCTGATGACGCGATTGCGGCGTGGAAAATTGTCGCGCAGCGGAGGCGTGCCCAGCCCGTACTCGCTGACGATACACCCCTCCTCGGCGATGCGGCGCGCGAGTTTGTCGTTGCCGGCGGGATAGATCCGGTCGGCGCCGGTGCCGATCACGGCCAGGGTCGAGCCGGCGCCGCGCAGGCCGCCCGCGTGCGCGGCCGCGTCGATGCCCAGCGCCAGGCCGGAGACGATGGTCAAGCCGGCCTCCGACAGCGCCTGCGCCATGCGCTCGGCGTTGTGCATGCCCTGGACGCTGGCGTTGCGCGAACCGACCACCGCCAGCGATTTACGCGCGAGCAATTCGGCGCGGCCCTTGACGTACAACATCAGCGGCGCGGCGGCGATCTCGCGCAGGCTGGGCGGATAATCGGGATGGTCGAGCGTCAGCAACAGGTTGCCCGGCAATTCGCGCCAGGCCAGCGCCGCCTCGGCCCGGGCCGTCAGCACGGCCGCGACGGCGGCGTCGAGCGGCCGCAGCACGGCGTCGGCCTGCGCCGGCTTGACCAGCGCCAGCAGTTGCTCGCGGCCGGCCTCGAAGACGGCCCGCGGCGAGCCGAACGCGCGCAGCAGCCGGTGCGCGCTCAGCAGGCCGACGCCGTCCGTTTGCTCCAGGCGCAGCCACGCGGCCAGCGCGGACGCCGTGGGAGGGTTGGGGGTTTCCGTGGCTTGCACGGCGGCGCTTACTCCGGCGACTTGGCGACGTCGCCCACTTCCACCGGCGCCGTCACCTGCATGATCAAGCCGTACGAAATATGCTTGAACACGCGGAAGATAAACAGGTTGCCCACTTCCTCGTCCGGCAGCCTGACCCGCTGTTCGCTCATCCCCAGCCAGCCCTTGGGCGCGGTGGAATCGCTCACAGTTCTTCCGGCATGGTACAGCTGCAGCACGGCGCCGACATCGAGTCCGTCAAGCTTTCCGCGATTAATACTGACCACCTGGTTCTGGCCGGCGTGCGTGACGCCGCCGTAGATGGCCATCACGCGCGACTCCACCCTTTGCTCGGGCGGATGCGGCACGTAGTTCTGCATCGGCGTCGGCGGGATGGCGCGCAACTGGTCGCCCTTGCCCATCTCCTCCTTGGCGCTGGCGACGACGAAGGTGTGCACGTCGCCGCCACGGGCCTCGGCCTGCAGCTTGAGCGTGCCTAAATAGAAAGCTTCATGGCCGATCACCTCTTTGGTCACCGGGTCGCGCAGCGGATTACCGGGCCGGAACACCTGGAACGAGGTGTTTCCGTTGAGTTCGCCCCGCACGTAGGCCTTGTCGCCCTTGCCGATGAACACATGGTCGTCCTGCGTGGCGACCACGCGCGGCGCGCCCTTGAGCTCGTCGTTCTCGATGATCAGCGGCTGGCTCAGGAACGGTTCGATGACGCCGGCCGGGATCGACGGCACCGCGTCCTTGCCCAGGCCCTCGGTGCGCAGCCGGGGCGAGCGGCGCTCGGTGGCGGGATCGTTGAGGCCGCCGTTGGCCTCGATCCGGTTGCCCAGGCGCAGGCGCCCGGCCGCGCGGTCGAACCAGATGATCTGGCCCGGATAGATCCAGTGCGGATTGGCGATCTGGTCGCGGTTCATGCCCCACACGGTCGGCCAGCACCACGGCAGTTGCAGGAATTTACCGGAAATATCCCACAGCGTATCGCCGCGCACCACCAGATGCTGGTCCGGCGCGTCGGCCCGGAACTCGCACTTGGACGCGGCGGCCGCCCGGGCCGCCGGCGCCGCCGCCGCGCCGCAAAATAGCGCTGCCAATACTAAGCGGGTGCCGACTGTGCTAAAATTTTTCATAGTAGGTCCGGTGGATGCGCCAGTCGATGCGCCTCACCGGGCGGCGACCCGCCCTAGGCACGCAACAGCAAGCAGTGTCCTTGTCAGAGGATAAGGTTGCTAATTTGAATCAAATTCTGCCCATAAAACCCTGAACTAGCAAGCGAAACCGCGCTATGACAACCGGCGCGGCTGTTGCATTTTTGGTGGATAAAATCGCCGCGGCACCCGTCGTATCGGACCGCGCGTTATCAAGGCAATCACATAGTTATCAACACAGCACAGACATGGCCATCTTAAATATTTTGCGTTACCCCGATCCGCGCCTGCACAAGGTCGCCAAGCCAGTGACCGTTTTCGACGAGCGCCTGGAACAACTGGTCGCCGACATGGCCGAAACCATGTACGACGCGCCCGGCATCGGCCTGGCCGCCTCGCAGGTCGACGTCCACGAGCAACTGGTGGTCATCGACATCACCGAGACCAAGGACGCGCTGGTGGCCTACATCAACCCGGAAATCATCTGGGCCAGCGAAGAGAAACAGATCTACGACGAAGGCTGCCTGTCGGTGCCCGGCGTCTACGACGGGGTCGAACGCCACGCCCGCGTCAAGGTGCGCGCGCTCGACGTCAAGGGCCAGCCGTTCGAGGTCGAGGCCGACGGCCTGCTGGCCGTCTGCATCCAGCACGAGATGGACCACCTGCTGGGCAAGGTCTTCGTCGAATACCTGTCGCCGCTCAAGCGCAACCGCATCAAGACCAAAATGATCAAGGAAGAACGCGGCCTCGAGCGCGAGGCGCAGCTGCGCGCGCAGG
The DNA here is from genome assembly GCA_039916925.1 of Duganella sp. Classification (GTDB taxonomy): domain Bacteria; phylum Pseudomonadota; class Gammaproteobacteria; order Burkholderiales; family Burkholderiaceae_D; genus Rugamonas. The sequence goes on along the minus strand of JBDSKP010000228.1, from coordinate 1,451 downwards.
GCCGCCGGTACTGACCATGAAAGTGATCTTCGCCGGCACGCCGGAATTCGCCGCCGTGGCGCTGCAAGCGCTGCACGAGGCCGGCTTTGACATCCCGCTGGTGCTGACCCAGCCCGACCGCCCCGCCGGCCGCGGCATGCACCTGCAGCCGTCGGCCGTCAAGCAATACGCGCTCGCGCACGGCATCGAGGTGCTGCAGCCGCTGTCGCTGCGCACCGACAGCAAGGACCCGCAACGCGCCGAACAGGCGCTGGCCGCCCACGCGCGCCTGCTGTCGACGCCGTACGACGTGATGGTGGTGGCCGCCTACGGCCTGATCCTGCCGCGCAGCACGCTCGACATCCGGCCCTGCGTCAACATCCACGGCTCGCTGCTGCCGCGCTGGCGCGGCGCCGCGCCGATCCACCGCGCCATCGAAGCCGGTGACGACGAGACCGGCGTGACCATCATGCAAATGGAGGAAGGCCTGGACACCGGGCCGATGCTGGCGATCGAGCGCGTCACCATCGCCGCGCGGGACAACACCGGCACGCTGCACGACACGCTGGCCGCGCTCGGCGGCAGGATGATCGTCGCCGCGCTGCGCAAGATGGAACAGGGGGCGCTGGAGGCGGTGCCGCAGCCGGAGGCCGGCGTCACCTACGCCGCCAAGATCAGCAAGGACGAGGCGGCGCTCGACTTCGCCCTGCCGGCGCTGGAACTGGGCTTGAAAATCCGCGCCTTCAACCCCTTCCCCGGCGCCACCGCCCAGGTCGACGGCACCACCGTCAAGCTGTGGGCGGCCGAGGTGCTCGAGGCCGACAGCGCCGAAGCGCCCGGCCAGGTACTGGCGGCGGACGCCCAGCACGGCATCGTGGTGGCCTGCGGCGCCGGCTCGCTGCGCCTGACCGAACTGCAAAAGCCGGGCGGCAAGCGCCTGCCGGCGGCCGAGTTCATCAAGGGCTTCGCCATCGACGGCGCGCGTTTCAGCTAGGGCGTGGACCAACTGGCGGCGCTGCGCGCCCTGCGCCGCGTCGTCGAACTGGGCAGCTTCACCAAGGCCGGCGCGGCGCTGGGCGTGTCGCACACGGCGGTGTCGCGCCATGTCAGCCACCTGGAAGCCCACCTCGGCGCGCAACTGCTGAACCGCACCACCCGTCGCTTCGCGCTGACCGAGGCCGGCCAGCGCTACTACGACGCCAGCCGGCAGATCCTCGACGCGCTCGACGCCGCCGACCGCGCCGCCGCCGAGCAGCAGGCGCGCCCCGCCGGCAGCCTGCGCATCAACGCGCCGATGGCCTTCGGCGCGCTGGAACTGGCGGCCTGGCTGCCGCAATTCCTCGCCCGCTACCCCGAACTGCGCATCGACCTGGTGTGCAACGACCGCATCGTCGACCTGATCGAGGACGGCTTCGACGTCGCCCTGCGGCTCAGCCGCGGCCTGCCCGACTCGACGCTGATCGCGCGCCGCC
>JBDSKP010000227.1:0-3571 GCA_039916925.1 Duganella sp. | reverse complement strand
GCGCGAAAACTTGAATCAACGTTGACAAAACGCCCCGCCCCCCCCGCCCATCCCCGCTCATCCGGCCAGCGAGCGCGTGATAATGCTGGTCAATTTGGCCGCGTACTGCGGATCGGTGGCGTAGCCGGCCTTCTGCAAGCCTTGGGCGAAACTGCTGGCGTCGCCGGCGCTGGCCAACACCTTCTCGTAGCGCGGATTGCTCGACAACAGCTTTGCGTAATCCTTGAAGCTGTCGGCGTAGCTGTCGTAGGCGCGGAATTTCTCGACCCGCGTCTGCGCCCTGCCGTTGACGTATTCGGTGGTGGTGGCGTCGACCGTCTTGCCCTTCCAGTCGGCGCCGGCCTTGATGCCGAACAGGTTGTGGCTGTTGGTGCCGTCGCGGCCCTTGATCTCGCGCTTGCCCCAGCCGCTCTCGAGCGCCGCCTGCCCCAGCATGAACTTGGCCGGGATGCCGGTCGCCAGGCTGGCCTCCTCGGCGTGCGCCGACAGTTTGTCCTGGAAGCTGCGCACGTGCGGCGCCTGCGAACCGCGGTTGCCGACCACCGTCGCCGCCGTCTTGTCCACCCCGGCGGACTTGTCGTCGACCGATCCCGCCCTGGCCGCCGCCGCGCCGGCGCCGCCGGCCGCCGCGATGGCTTTCTGCAGCTTGGCGTCCATCAGGCTGGCCACGCCGCCGAAGCTGCCCGCGTTGGCGCCGCTGGCGCCGTCGCCGGCGCCGCCGATGGCCAGCGCCTGGGCGTCGGCGGTCTTGGTCAGCTGGCGGATCAGCACGTCCGACAGGCCGATGCCCTTCTTGGCGATGTTCTGGCTGGTCTGCTGGTCGAGCATGGTGGTAAACATCTTGGTCTGCTCGCTGTTCATCATGCCGTCCTGCGGCGAGGCGTCGCGCATGCTCTTCATCATCATGTTGACGAACATCGCCTCGAACTGCGTCGACGCCGTCTTGAGCGCCTCCGGGCCGCCCGCCTTGGCCGACTGGCGCAGGGCGCCCATGTCCTTGATGTCGAGCGCGAACTTGCCGCTCAGGTCGTTATTGGTTTTAGGACTGGTCATGGCGAACTCCGCTTAAATAATTTCCAGCTCGGCGCGCAAGGAACCGGCCGCTTTCATCGCCTGCAGGATCGACAGCAGGTCCTGCGGCGTGGCGCCGATGGCGTTGAGGGCCTTGACCACCTCGGCCAGCGAGGCGCCGCCCTTGACCATCATGACCTTGCCGCCATCCTTCTTGATATCGACCGTCTGGTTCGGCGTGACCACGGTGCGCCCGCCGGCCAGCGCGTTGGGCTGGCTCACCTGCGCGTCGGCCGTGACCGACACTGACATATTGCCGTGGGAAATGGCGCACGTTTCAAGCGTGACGGCGCGGTTCATCACCACCGAGCCGGTGCGCGCGTTCATGATGACCTTGGCCGGCTGCTCGGCCGGATTGACTTGCATGTCCTGCAAGGTGCCGATAAACGTCACGCGCTGGTCGCTGCCGCTGGGCGACTGCACGCGGATCACGCGGCTGTCGAGCGCGTAGGCGATGCCGGCGCCGTATTTCTCGTTGATGGCCTCGACCACGCGGCTGGCCGTGGCGAAGTCGGCGGTGTTCAATTCCAGCTTGATCTGGTTGCCCTCGCCCAGATTCGAGGCGACGGCGCGCTCGACCGTCGCGCCGGCCGAGATCTTGCCCACGCTCAGGTGGTTGACGGTCAGCGAGCTGCCGCCGGCGCCGCCGGCGGCGACGCCGACGCCGCCCACCAGCACGTTGCCCTGGGCCATGCCGTAGACCTGGCCGTCGGCGCCCTTCAACGGCGTCATCAACAAGGTGCCGCCGCGCAGGCTCTTGGCGTTGCCCATCGACGAGACGGTGATGTCCAGGGTCTGGCCCGGCTGCGCGAACGGCGGCAACGACGCGGTGACCATGACGGCGGCGACGTTCTTCAATTGCAGCTGGGTGCCCTGCGGCAGGTTCACGCCCAGTTGCTGCAGCATCGACACCACGCTTTGCACGGTGAACGGGGTCTGCGTGGTCTGGTCGCCGCTGCCGTCGAGGCCGACGACGATGCCGTAACCGATCAACTGGTTCTGGCGCACGCCGGCGATGCTGGCCAGGTCGCGCAGGCGCTCGGCGTGGGCCGTCTGCACCAAGGTCGCCAGCAGGATGAAAGCGAGCACGACCGCCACCAGCTTGCAAACTTTAAACAGTTTGGCCAACCGGCGCGGGCCGTGGAACAGGGTCGAAGTGGTCATCATGGCCTCAGAACGGCAGCAGGCTCTGGAAGAAGCGCGAGGCCATCGAGGCCATTTCCGCGCGGTCGACCTGGCTGCTGGTGCGGTATTCGACCTTGGCGTCGGCGACGGCGGTCGAGGCCACGGTGTTGCCGGTGGCGATGTTGTCGGGATTGATCATGCCGGAGAAGCGGATGAATTCGACGCCCTTGTTCATCGCCACCTGCTTCTCGCCGGCCACGATCAGGTTGCCGTTCGACAGCACCTCGACCACCGTCACGCCCATGGTGCCGGTGAAGGCGTTGCTGGCGCTCTGGTTGTCGCCGTCGGAATACTTGCTGTCGTTGGTCACGGCCAGCGGGTTGCCGAACGTCGATTGCAGCGGCTTGGGCAGCGCCACGCTGACGTTGCCGGACTTGTTGCCCGAGCTGGCGCCGGCCTTGTTGGCGGTGGTGCGTTCGGTGATGACCAGGGTCAGCACGTCGCCGACCTGGCGCGCGCGGCGGTCCTCGAAGATCGGCCGGAACGCCGAGCCCTGGTAGATGGCGCCGTTGTTCGGTTTGGCGGCCAGCTGCTCGCCGCCCAGCGGACGGGCCGACAGCGGCATGCTGACGATCGACGTCGGCGTCGTCATGCAGCCGGCCAGGCCGGCGACGGCCGCGATCAGTATCAATGCGTGTTTCATGGTGCTCCCCTTACAGCTGCGCCAGCTTGGCGAGCATCTGGTCGGACGTGGTGATGGCCTTGGAATTGATCTCGTAGGCGCGCTGGTTCTGGATCATGTTGACCATCTCCTCGACCACGTTGACGTTGGACGATTCGACAAAGCCCTGCAGGATGGCGCCGGTGCCGTTGGTGCCCGGGGTGTTGGTCTGCGGATTGCCCGACGCGCCGGTCTCGACGTACAGGTTCTCGCCCTTCGATTCCAGCCCGGTCGGGTTGATGAAGGTCGACAGCTGGATGCTGCCGATCTGCTGCGGCGCCACCTGGCCCGGCAACGTCACCGAGACGGTGCCGTCGCGGCCGACCGTGATGCTTTGGGCGGTGATCGGGATGGTGATGGCCGGCTGCAGCACGAAGCCGCTGGAGGTGACCATCTGGCCGTTGTTGTCGCGCTGGAAGGAACCGTCGCGGGTGTAGGCGGTGGTGCCGTCGGGCAGCAGCACGTTGAAAAAGCCGTTGCCGTTGACCATCAGGTCCTTGTCGTTGCCGGTCGACTGCGGATTGCCCTGGGTGTGCACGCGCTCGATCGCCACGGGACGCACACCGGTGCCGAGCTGCATGCCCGACGGCAGGTTGGTTTGCTGGGACGATTGCCCGCCGGGCTGGCGGATGTTCTGGTACAGCAGGTCCTCGA
>JBDSKP010000226.1:0-5562 GCA_039916925.1 Duganella sp. | reverse complement strand
GCCGCCACCCAGTGCTGCCAATGGTCCTCGGCCAGGCTGATGCCGTGCGGGGTGGTGGCGGTATCGGCCAGCAAAGGTTCGAATTGCCTGAGCTGGTCGGCCGACAGGTACAACGTCACAGGTTCGTCGCCGGCCATCGCGCGCAACGCCTGCAATGCCGCTTGCGGCTCGGCCGGCAGCGCCAGGCCCATGCCGTCGTATTGCGAGCGGCGCAGGATCAGCTCGTAGCCGGCGTCGCCCAGGCTGAGCGCGGCAGAAACCGATCCCGGCTGGAACGGCAGGCACAATTGCATCGGCAGCACCGAGACGCTGTGCGCGCCCTGCGCCAGCAACGCCTTGACCAGCACCTCCAGCCAGGCGCGCTGCACCACGGCCACGGTGCGCACGCCTTCATCGTCGGCGGCACCGGCGGCCAGCAGGCAGTCGGCCGTGTCGCCCAGCACTTGTTCCTCCACCAGCGCCGGCAGCGCCGCCCGCAGACGCGTGGCCGACAGCGGCGGCGCCATTACACGCAACAAGGTCGTATCGGACGCGGCCAGCAACAGCACCACACGGCGCGCGGAGGCGATCAGCTCGGCCAGATTGCCCAGCGGCGACGTGCCCTGCCGCTCCAGATGGCCGCCGTCGCCCACCAGCGCGAACGGGCAGGTCTGGGCCGCGCCGCTGTCGACGCTGGCCTTGGCCGGATAGCGGATAAATAATGTACTCAAAGGGTCTCGCTTTCGTTGATCACTGCTCTGCTAGTTTTCCCGTATCCACACCACCGAGGTCACGCCGGTGGGCGCGCGCGACAGCAGCGACACCGTGTCCAGCGCCGCGCGGTCGAGCTTGACCTGGCTGAAGGCGAGGAAATAATCGCTGCGGACATCCACCGGCACCGCCGTCTGGCGCTGCGCCGCGCCCATCTGCGGTTGGAGCATAAAGTCCTGCATATTCCGATAATAAGCGCCCTTGCGGGTGTTGACCATGGCCGCCGCGTCGCCCAGCGACAAGCCCGGCACCAGCGCCGCGATCAACTCGGCCGGCGCGGTGTTGAGGTTGACCTTGGTCGGCTGCGGCAGCACGATGACGAACTCGCGCAACCGCTCGATCGCCTTCGGCGTGAAGCCGCTCACCGCCAGCAGGTCCTCCAACCGCAAAAAGCCCATCGGCTCGACGCTGCCCGCCGCCGGCACGGCGCCCGGCGGCATGACGGTTCCGCCTGTTCCGCCTGTTCCGCCTGTCCCGCCTGTCCCGCCTGTGCCTGTGCCTGTGCCTGCACCCGCGCCAGTGCCACCACCGCCGGGTGCGCCGCCCGCGGGCGGCTGGATCGGTTGCGTCATGGCCACCTGCATCGCCAGTTGCTGCGCCAGATTCGTATCTAATTGCAGGTTTGTCAAGAGACGCTGAAAAACTCCGATCTGCGCCTTGTCGGGAACCCGGCCCGTGGCCAGGTTGGTGAGATTGTAGCGCGACTGCGCATCGATAATCTTGCCCGACAAGGTGGCGTTGAAATCCTCACCCTCCTGGCGCTCGCGTTCGACGTAATCGTCGAGCCGCGTTTCTTCCAGCGGCGTCGCCCAGATGCCGTTCAGGCGCGTGTAGCTCGACGAATCGAGGAAGTCCTGGAACAGGATCAGGCGGCTCAAATCGAGCGCGCCGCGCACGATCCAGCGCGTTTGCAATTGCAGCCGCTGGTTTTCCATCGAGCGCACCTGCACCTGCTGCTGCCAGAACAGGCTGGCGACGATGGTCACCGCCAACGTGGTCAGCAACAGCGCCGTGATGACCGCCACGCCGCGCTGGCGGCGGCGCGGCTGCCGGCCCGGCTTGCGGCCCGGCCGCGTCACAGCGCCCCCAGCAGGAAAGATTTAACCATCGGCACTTCCTGCCCCCGCAAGGCCAGCGACACTTCCAGCCCGCTCGGCGCCGGCGCGTTGGTCGCGCCGCCGGTCGTCAAGCCTTCCGCCGGGCGCCATTCGGTGTTGATCCAGTAACGCGCGTTCATCGCCAGCACGTCCGATTGCAGCGCCACGCTGGCGGCCGTGTCGGTGTCGTTGAGCGCTGCCTGCCACAGCGTATCGAGTTGCAGCAGATCGCGCGTGGCGTTCGATTCGCGCCGCGTCAGCACGCCGTCGCGCACGCGGTAGGCCACCACCTGCAGCCGGGTCGGCTCGTTTTCCGCCATCACCACGCGCACGATGGTCAGGCGGTCGTTGTCGGCCAGCATGTAGGCGCGGTTGTTGAGCAAGGTGGCCGGCGCCAGGTTGGCGCAATCGCTCTGCAACTGCGCGAACGCCAGCTGCAGGCCGCGCGTGTGCTCCATCTTCGCGGTCAGCGAGGCGCGCGAACGGATGATGCCGTCCAGCCCGCGCCAGCCCAGCACCGCGACGATGGCCAGAATCGAGATGGCCACCAGCAGTTCGATCAGCGTAAAGCCGCCGCGGCGGCGCCCGGCCCGCGTGCGCGTCATGAATTGAGCACCAGTTGGACCAGCTTGATGATGCGACGTTCCGGCTGCGCCTGGTCGTAGACGCTGACCTCGACCCGCCGGAAGCGCGGATTCGGGCTGGCGATGACTTCTTCCTGGCACATCAGTTTCATGTCGCCCTGCGGGCATTCGTAGGTTTGCTTGCCGACCGCCGGGAATGTCTTGGACAAACGCAGCTGCACCAGCCGGTTCTCGGCCGACCAGGTCGCCATCATGGCGGCGCGCAGGCCGTTGCTGTTCTGGGTCAGGCTGCCGACCGCGCGCAGCGAGGCGCCCAGCGCGGTGCCCACGATGACCAGCGCCACCAGCACTTCGAGCAGCGTGAAGCCTTGGTTTTTAAAGGGTCGGCGCATGGCGGTCTTCATCAATCCACCGTGAAATGGCCGATGCCGTCGGCGCGGATGGCGACGCTGCCGCCGCCGCCGGTCATGGTCAGCACGAACGGCTTGTCGACCGGTTCGCGGCCGAAGATGATGCGCAGGTTCTCGTTCTGGACGTTGGGCGGCGGATCGAGCATCAAGGTCACCGGGCCGTGCTTGAACTCGCGCTCGCGCAGCAGGTCGTCCTGCACCGCCAGATCCCATTGCTTGTCGTTGCGGATCAGGAAGCGGTAGCCTTCCGATCCGGCCTCGAAGGCGATCTGGCGGTTGCGCACGATGGCCTCGTCGCGCGCCAGCTGCAGCAGCAGCGCGATGCGCTGCGCGTCCTGCAGCATCGATTGCTTCTGGCCCGGCATCGCGCTGAGCGAGACCATCCCCAGCGTGATGCCCAGGATGACCATCACCACCAGCAATTCAATCAGCGTGAAGCCTGGGCGCGCGGCGCGCATGATCGGCGCTCCCCGTGCGGTCAGTTGTCCCAGGAGCCGATGTCGGCGTCGTCGCCGGTGCCGCCGGGGGCGCCGTCGGCGCCCAGCGAGTACACGTCGATCTCGCCCTTGATGCCCGGCGACAGGTACTGGTACGGCGCGCCCCACGGGTCTTTCGGCATCTTTTCCAGATAGCCGCCGGTCTTCCAGCCGTTGGCGGCGGGGCCGCTGGTCGGCTTGGTCAGCAGCGCCTGCAGGCCCTGTTCCGTGGTCGGATAGCGCTGGTTGTCCAGCTTGTAGAGCTTGAGCGCCTGCATGACCGTGGCGATGTCGACCTTGGCGGCCGCCACTTTCGATTCACCGGTGCGGCTCAGCAGCTTGGGCACGACCAGCGCCGCCAGCACACCCATGATGACCACCACCACCATGATTTCGATCAGCGTGAAACCGCGCGCGGCGCGACGTTGGAGTGTTGCTTTTTTCATAATTTACTACCAAATTAAAGTGAGAGCAGAGTATAAGGCCGAAAGTGCGGAATCAGAGCAAGCAGGACGGGGATTTTTGCGCTTTCAGGCTTAACCCGGCCATAACGATCGATGCTTTTAACCGGCTTTTACCGCCTGTCATCGACTTGTCATGGCCGGGTCACGCCGATGTCATCGTTCAGTCGTGCTTGCGCGCGCTCGCCTCGATGCGGCTGCGGGCGCCGTCGTTGCCGCCGCCGGCGTCGGCCACCGGCTGCGCGGCCGTCGCCACGCGCGGCGCATCCTTGGTGAACGGCGAAATGCCCAGCGCGGCGTCGATCTCGGCCGGGTAGACCACATAGCCGCGCGTGACCACCGCCGACACCTTGCGCACGTCCTTGATGTCCTTGGTCGGATCGCCGTCCACCAGCACCAGGTCGGCCAGCTTGCCCGGCGTGATGCTGCCGCGGTCGTTGCTGGTGCGGGTGTAGCGGGCGCCGTTGCGCGTGGCCACCTGCAGCGCCTGGGCCGGCGTCAGGCCGGCCTTGACCAGCAGCGCCAGCTCCGAGTGCAAGGTGAAGCCGGCGATGTCGTCGGTGCCGGCGACGATCGGCACGCCGGCGCGGTACATGATGCCGACGAACTGGACCATCTTGGCGTACGACTTCTCGTAGCGCTTGAGCTGTTCGGCGCCGTCGATCTTCATGGTGCCGACGGCGAAACCGCGCGCGACGTCGGGCGGCATGTTGGCGGCGAAGCCGGCGTACGGCTCGTTGACGTCGCCGTCGCGCTGCTTGAGGAAGGCGAACGTCGCCATCGTCGGGTCGATGGCGATTTGCTTCCTGGCCAGCTGGGCGACGAAGTCCTTGACCGGCCTGGAGTTGAAGTCAAGATCGGCCACCTTCTCGGCCGGCAGCACGAAGCGGTTCAGGTTGCGTGTCTCGGTGTCGGGTTTGACGAAAAAGTTCAGCAGCACCTGGTTGATGTGCTGGATTTCGTCGTAGCCGGCGTCGAGCGCCTGCTGCGCGCGCAAGCCGGCCGGCACGTGGCCGGACACGCGCATGCCGCGCGTGTGGGCGTAGGCGACGGTGTCCTTCAGAATAGCTTTCGGGAAGGAGTTGTAGATCTTCAGTTGCGGATAGCCGCGCTGCGCGTACCAGTCGATCGCGTCCTTGGCGCCCCGCAAGTCCTTGACGGTGAAGCCGCCGCTGGCGCTGTACTGGCTCTCGCCCTCGAGGAAGCCGGCCGGCACCACCTGCGGCCCGAGCAGCTTGCCGTCGGTGGTCTCGTCGAGCATGGCCTGCAGCTGGGCGTTGTCGTTGCCCATGTCGCGCACGCTGGTGACGCCGGTCGAGATGTTGAGCGCGCCGGACCAGCGGTCGACGTGGCCGTGCAGGTCGAACAGGCCCGGCAGCACAATGCGGCCGCCGGCGTCGATGGTGTTGGCGACGTCGCGCGCCGGCGAGCCGGCCGGCTGCACCGAGGTGATGCGGCCGCGCAGGATATAAATGTCGGATGGCGCGCCGACGGTGGCCTTGTCGCTGTCGAACACGCGGGCGTTCTTGACCAGGGTCAGGCCGGGCAGCGGATGCTGCAGTTTGGCGGCGACATCGGCCAGCATCTTGCTCTCGGCGACCTTCTGGCGCTTGGCCAATTCCGGGATGACGTTTTCCCAGCCCTCCTCCAGCGCGTTCATTAAGCCGGGAATGATGACGGCGAACAGGCGCGGCTTGTCGCCGGTGGTGGCCCACATGAACGACGGCGACAGGCCGATGCCGGTCTGCGCCAGCAACTGCACGGTCTGTTTTTGTCCGGTGGCG
>JBDSKP010000225.1:0-3392 GCA_039916925.1 Duganella sp. | reverse complement strand
AGGGTCAGCCAGTGTTCGTTGCTCATGTTTTCGCTGGCGATCTGGAACACTTGCTCGCCCTTGACCTGGGCGACCTTGGACAGTTCCGGCACCGCTTTGATCAGGGTGTCGACGCCGACGGTGGCGGCGGTGTAGCCGACCGTGGTCGTGCTGCTGGCGCCGCTGCCGGCGATGGTGCCGCCGGTGGCCAGGATGGTGACGTTGGCAAGTTTGTCCCCCGCCTCCGCATAGCTGCTGAGCAACAAGGCGCAGGCCAGCAAGGCTTGATAGAAACGGGTCGAAATATTATGGTTATGTAACATGCGATCTCCAGATCAAACTGTAAAGCTTGAGATAGTAACAAATACACAGTCTGTCAACAATGCTGGGGGTTGCTGCGTTAGGGTTGACAGACCTGCTATATTAGGGGTGATTCAGGGAATTACAAAAGAGAAAATATTATGATTTTAGTAATCACTCTTCGCCGGGGTGCGCTGCTGTCGGTGGCGCTGGCGCTGCTGGCCTGTGTGGCGGCCTGCGGCAAGACGGCGGCGCAAAGGCAGCAGGAGGAGGCCGCGACGCTGACCACGCTGGGCGAAAAATATGTCAGGGAGAAGGTCCGCGACCCCGCTTCCGCCCAGTTCCGCAATCAGTTCATCGGCAAGGGCGGCGCGCCCTGCGGCGAGGTCAACGCCAAGGACGCGTTCGGCACGTATATCGGTTTCCAGCGCTACATCTCGGTCGCGCGCGAGCTGACCTTGCTGGCACAGGATGTCGCCCCGGCCGATTTCGAGGAATCGTGGCGCGAGCTGTGCCGCTAGCCGCCCCACATCACAGACCCGTCGAGGACACCGCATGGCACACAATCCCGGCGCCGACATGGCGATCAGCCCGCATTTGGCTTCATCGGACATCGGCAACCGCCGCCACCAGATTTTCCCCACGCTGAGCGACCGGCAGTTCGACATCCTGGGCCGCTACGGCGAGCGCCGCGCCATCGCCGCCGGCGAAGTGCTGTTCCGCCAGGGCGACCGCCACATCCCGATGTACGTGATCGTCTCCGGCGCGATCGAGGTCGAACGCGCCTCGGCGCTGGGATCGACCGTTCTCGGCACGCACGGTCCGGGTTCCTTCACTGGCGAGATGGGCACCTTGGCCGGACGCGCGGCCGTCGCCACCGCGCGCGCGGTGAGCGACAGCGAGATGATCGTCATCAGCGAGGAGTCGCTCGGCACGCTGGTGGTGTCCGAGGCCGATCTGAGCGAAACCATCATGCGCGCCTACATCCTGCGGCGCGTGGCCTACATGCAGGACCAGAGCGGCGGCCTGGTGATGTTCGGCGCGCGCGACTCGGCGCCGACGCTGGCGCTGCGCCATTTCCTCACCCGTAACGGCCAGCCGTCGGCCTACTTCGATATCGACCTGCATGACGAAACCGCCGCGCTGATGGCGCGCTTCGGCGTGACGGCCGACGATATCCCGGCGGTGGTCACGCCCAGCGGCGAGGTGCTGCGCAAACCGAGCCTGCGCCAGCTGGCCGATGGCATCGGCCTGAGCTCCGACCGCATCGACGGCCGCACCTTCGACGTGGTGGTGGTCGGCGCCGGACCGGCCGGCCTGGCCGCCGCCGTGTATGCCGCGTCGGAAGGCCTGAGCGTGGCGGTGCTGGACGCCAAGGCGCCCGGCGGCCAGGCCGGCTCCAGCTCCAAGATCGAAAACTATTTCGGTTTCCCGACGGGCGTATCCGGCCAGGCGCTGGCCGGCAGGGGCCTGTCGCAGGCGCGCAAGTTCGGCGCCGAGGTGGCGGTGCCGCTCAAGGTCAGCGCGCTCGATTGCGACCATGCGGAATTCGACATCGCCATCGACAGCGGCGAGCGGCTGCGGGCGCGCTCCATCGTCGTCGCCACCGGCGCCCGCTACCGCAAGCCCGACTTGCCGGGCCTGGAGCGCTTCGAGGGACGCGGCGTCTATTACAGCGCCTCGTTCATGGAGGCCACCTTCTGCGCCAATGAGGAAGTGGTCATCGTCGGCGGCGGCAATTCGGCCGGACAGGCGGCGGTGTTCCTGTCCGCGCATGCGAAGCACGTGCACATGCTGATCCGCGGAGCGGGGCTGGCGGCCAGCATGTCGAGCTACCTGATCGAGCGCATCGCGGCCACGCCCAACATCACCCTGCATACCCACACCGCCCTGAGCGCGCTCGAAGGCGACGGCGAATGCCTGGCGGGGGTGCGCTGGCAGACCAGGGGCGAAGCGGAGGTGAGCATGCCGGTGCGCAGCGTGTTCCTGTTCGTGGGGGCCGATCCGAATTCGCAGTGGCTGGCCGATTGCGGGGTGCAGGTTGACCAGCACGGCTTCGTGATGACCGGGACCGACGTGATGATGGCGCGCTGCCGTATCACCGGGCAGATGCTCAATCCCGACGGTTCGCTGCACGGGCACCTCGAGACCACGGTGCCGGGGGTGTTCGCGATCGGTGACGTGCGGGCCGGCTCGACCAAGCGGGTGGCAGCGGCGGTGGGCGAAGGCGCGGCCGTGGTGGCGCAGCTGCATGCATATTTGGCCGTGCCGAGATAGAGCAAAGGTGAATGTAGGGCGGAAAAGCCCGAAGGGCGCATTCCGCCAGACGTCGTCGACGGCTCTGGAGGAATGCGCCCTTCGGGCTTTTCCACCCTACGTTTCTACGTTTCGCGGCGGTTAGCGCAAGGGCACGGGATACGTGGCCACGCTGACGTTGCCGTCCTTGTCGACCGCCTGTACACCAAAGAAGTAATTATCCTTCGACAGCTTCACGCTGGCCTCGTTCACGTTCCCCACGAACAGCGATCCCTGCCACTGCGCGGCGGTGGTCTCGCGCCACACGATGCGGTAGCCCGCCAGGTCCGGCTCGCCGTTGGGCTGCCACACCAGCGACGAATCGTTCTCCAGTTTCGCGGTGCGCATCTGCACCTTCTGCGGCGCGGCCGGCGCCAGCGCCAGCGACGCCAGCGCCGCCGCATTGACCCTGGCCACGCGCGCGATTTAGTTGTAGTCGTTGTACTCAGGCAGGTCGACGAACTGCTTGTCGCCTTCCTTGCGCACGTTCTGGTGCTGGTGCGTGAAGTCTTCGTTCGGCTCGGTGAAACGCAGCGCCGCGAAGCCCCGTTCGAGGAACGGAATATGGTCGCCGCCGCGCAGGTAGCGGTCGCGCCGCTGGATGATGCTGACCTTGAAGTTGGGCACATAGCGCTCGCCCGTTTCCTTGACATGGCGCGCCAGCTGGCGCGAGATCGAATCGTTTTCGCCGCCGGTGGCCAGCAGCGCGCGGTTGGTGTCGTTCAGTTCCTTGGTGGCGGGGATGCTCTCGGCGAACAGGCGCACCTGGCCATCGTCGACGCGGCCGTCGTCGGCGCGCGAACTGCCGATGATATCGT
>JBDSKP010000224.1:0-3117 GCA_039916925.1 Duganella sp. | reverse complement strand
TCCCAAGCGCCACCGCCGGTCGTCATCGAAATGGCGACGAACAGGCCCGTGATGATGGTGCCCATCAGCAGGCCACCGAGCGCGGCCGGTCCGAGCAGCATACCGACCAGCACCGGCACGACCACCGGCAGCAGCGACGGCACGATCATTTCCTTGATCGCCGACGCGGTCAGCATGTCGACCGCCTTGTCGTACTCGGGCTTGCCGGTGCCGTCCATGATGCCCTTGATGTCGCGGAACTGGCGCCGCACCTCGACCACGACGGCGCCGGCCGCGCGTCCCACCGCTTCCATCGCCATCGCGGCGAACAGGTAGGGGATCAGGCCGCCGATGATGAGGCCGACGATGACCATCGGATTGGACAGGTCGAACGTGATGCTCTTGCCCGCCGATTCGAGCGCGTGCGTGTAGTCGGCGAACAGCACCAGCGCCGCCAGCCCGGCCGAGCCGATCGCGTAGCCTTTGGTGACGGCCTTGGTGGTGTTGCCCACCGCGTCGAGCGGGTCGGTGATGGCGCGCACCGATTCGGGCATGCCGGCCATTTCGGCGATGCCGCCGGCGTTGTCGGTGATCGGGCCGTAGGCGTCGAGCGCGACGACGATGCCGGCCATCGACAGCATGGCCGTGGCGGCGATGGCCACGCCGTACAACTGCCCCAGCTGGTACGACACCAGGATCGCCGCGCACACGGCCAGCACCGGCAACGCGGTCGACTTCATCGACACGCCCAGCCCGGCGATGATGTTGGTGCCGTGGCCGGTGGTGGACGCCTCGGCGATGTGCTTGACCGGATAGAAATCGGTGCCGGTGTAGTACTCGGTGATGTAGACCATCAGCCCGGTGAGCACGATGCCGACCACGGTGCAGCCGAGCAGGCGCATGCGCATCGCGTCGTCCGGCCAGACCTGCCACGTGACGGCGGCGAAGCCGATCAGCGACAGTCCGGCCGCCCACCACAGGCCGGTGTACAGCGCCGACATGATTTTCTTGCCCGGCTTGGCCTTGACCATCGAGCAGCCGATGATCGAGGCGATGATCGACACCGCGCCCAGCAGCAACGGATAGACGACCGCCGCGCTCGACCCGGTCATCAGCAGCGCGCCCAGCAGCATGGTGGCGATCAGGGTGACGACGTAGGTTTCAAACAGATCGGCGGCCATGCCGGCGCAATCGCCGACGTTGTCGCCGACGTTGTCGGCGATCACGGCCGGGTTGCGCGGATCGTCCTCGGGGATGCCGGCTTCGACCTTGCCGACCAGGTCGGCGCCCACGTCGGCGCCCTTGGTGAAGATGCCGCCGCCGAGCCGCGCGAAGATGGAGATCAGCGAGGCGCCGAACGCCAGCCCGATCAGCGGCTCGATGACCTTGTGCAAATTGGGGCCGAGATCGGGCGGGAAGCCGGCGATCAGATACATATAGAACAGCACCACGCCCAGCAGGCCGAGCCCGACGACCAGCATGCCGGTGATGGCGCCGCCCTTGAAGGCGACGTCGAGCGCCTGGTTCATGCCCTTCGTGGCGGCCTGCGCGGTGCGCACGTTGGCGCGCACCGACACGTTCATGCCGATGAAGCCGCACGCGCCCGAGAGCACCGCGCCGATCAGGAAGCCGATGGCGGTGTTGATGTCGAGCAGTACGCCGATGAGGATGAGCAGCACCACGCCGACAATGCCGATGGTGCGATACTGGCGCGCCAGGTAGGCGGCGGCGCCTTGCTGAATCGCCAGGGAAATTTCCTGCATGCGCGGGTTGCCCGCGTCCTGGCGCAAAATCCAACTACGTGACCATAATCCATACACCACGGCGATGACGCCGCAACCGACTGCTAACCAAAGACTGGCTGCCATAGAGTCCCCTTATTTTTATTGATCGAGCCTACAAACCACACTTCAGATAACCGCCCCTTGTGGAGGCGGCCAACTAACCTGCGAACTGCAAAACGTCAAATCGGGAGGCATCCGGCTTTGGCCGGCCAGCACTGGATGCTGGCGTAAAAAAAGCGGACACTCGGTCCGCTCTACTTTACCGCTTATTCGGCGAGCGCGGCAAACGCGCTGTCGCGAATTTGCTCAACCGGACCGACGCCGGCGATGCGGCGGTATTTCGGCGCGCCCGGTTCGCCCGACCGGGCCCACGTGTTGTAGTAGCCGAGCAGCACTTCGGTTTGATTGTGGTAGACGTCCAGACGTTTTTTGACGGTCTCCGCCTTGTCGTCGTCGCGCTGCACCAGGTCTTCGCCGGTGACGTCGTCCTTGCCTTCGACCTTGGGCGGATTGAACTTGACGTGGTAGACGCGGCCCGAACCCGGATGCACGCGGCGGCCATCCATGCGCTCGATGATCGAGTCATCCGGCACGTCGATTTCCAGCACGTAGTCGACCGCCACGCCGCTGTCCTTCATGGAGTCGGCCTGCGCCACCGTGCGCGGGAAGCCGTCGAACAGGTAGCCGTTGGCGCAATCCGGCTGCTTCAAGCGTTCCCGCACCAGGCCGATGATGATGTCGTCGGAGACCAGGCCACCCGCGTCCATCACCTTCTTGGCGGCTACGCCCAACTCCGTCCCGGCCTTGATCGCGGCGCGCAGCATGTCGCCGGTCGAGATCTGGGGGATGTTGTATTTTTCTTTGATGAAATTAGCCTGGGTGCCCTTGCCTGCACCTGGTGCTCCTAAAAGAATAAGACGCATGAAAAATTCCTAAAACAGATTTTGGATGTGGTTAGTATTTGTGTGGAAACAGTAGAAATACTGCAAGTCCCGCTATGTTGATACGAAACTTACCACAAAACTTCGTGTCAACGCCAATTTGTGACGGCTCACGCCGTCCTTCGCTGGCAATTCAAGAGTATAGGGACATATTCCGTATGAATATGGCACTTGCCCCCGGCTTATGATTGATTTATTCCCGTAAGCTGATCTATATCAAGAAAGTGGCTGATACAGTAATCGCACGCGCGCCAGATCCTCCGGCGTGTCGACCCCGGCGGCCGGCGCCGAGTCGGTCACGTGGACGGCGATCGGAAAACCATGCCACAGCACCCGCAACTGCTCCAGCGCCTCGATCGATTCGAGCGGCGACACCTCCAGCGCCGGGTAGGCTTGCAGGAAGTCGTTGCGGT
>JBDSKP010000223.1:0-6511 GCA_039916925.1 Duganella sp. | reverse complement strand
CAGCCGCAAAAGCTGCCAACGGCAGCCTGGATCAACCCGCCACCGATGGAGAAAAAAGCTGCCTGAGACACGAGACTTAGACTCTCGCCGATTCAACCAGGTGTTTCAAAATCATTGACACGCTCCGAAGGCGCAGGGAGTGTATCGGCTAGCAATTAACGACTCACAGGGCATTTGAGATATCCTCAACTGTCATCCGGTCGATTGCGAGACCGGTGATCGTGGCCGCGAACGGCAGCAGCAAGGTCAACGCGCGGTGAGGCCGGGTCGGCGCCTTGGCGATGAACCAGCGTGGGCGCGATGCAAGGGAGCCTGAGGATAAAACAAGTCTCGCCGGGGCGGCTCTCGACCCTGATGTTGCCCCCGAGAACGTTGGTCACCAGGTTGTGCACGATGTACAGGCCCAGGCCGTTGCTGCCCTGTCCCATCCGGGTGGTAAAGAACGGTTCGAACACCCGGTTCAGGTCGGCCTCCTTGATGCCCGCGCCGTTGTCGCACACGCGCAGCTGCAGCCATACGCCATCGCTGTCGGCGTCGATCCGGACCGCGCCCGGTGCGCCGTCCGGAAAGCCATGGATCAGGGCATTGAACAGCAACTGGTCGAGCACCTGGGCCAGCGCGCCCGGGAAGGACTCCAGGGCGCCCCCCGGCGCGGCGGCGGCCTCCAGCGCCACCTCGGCCCGGCGCAAACTCGCCGCCTGGCTGACCTGCGCCACCAATTCGGCCAAGTCGAAGCTGCGCCGTTCAAACCCGGCCTGGTCAGAGGCGACCTGCTTGAAACTGTCGATCAGGCGCGCCGACGCCGCCATGTTGCGCAGCAGCAGCTCGCTCACCCGCACCGTGTCGGCCACGAAGGTGTTCAATTCGGAGCGGCGCAAACCGCTCTCGCATGCCACCGCAAATGCCCGGGCGCGCTGGTCCAGGTCACTGGCGGCCAGCACGCAGTTGCCGATCGGCGTGTTCAGTTCGTGCGCCACGCCGGCCACCATCGCCCCCAGCGCCGCCAAGCGCTCGGCGCGCCGCAATTCTTCACGCGTGGCATTGAGCTGTTCGAGCGTAGCGGTCAATTCGGCGTTTGTCGCGGCCAGCGCGCGCCGGCTGCGCGCCAGCGCCAGGTGCGCGGACGTGCGGGCCAGCACTTCCTCTGGCTGGTAGGGCTTGCCGATGAAGTCGATCGCGCCGGCCTGGAAGCCGCGCAACTTGTCGTCGGTATCGGATTGGGCCGACAGGAAAATGACCGGAACGTCGCGCAGATCGGGCATCTGCTTCAAACGCCGGCACACCTCGAAGCCATCGATGCCCGGCATGCGCACATCGAGCAGGATCAGCTCGGGCGGGCGCGACTGCGCGCTCCGTAGCGCCAGTTCGCCGTCCGGGGCCACGCGCACCACATAGCCTTCCCGGGTCAACAGATCGGCCAGCAGCTTGAGCGAGGATGGGGTGTCCTCGACGATCAGGATTTCCCCTGGATGCTCACTGGTCTCCATCATTGTTCCTCTGTCAAGCAACCGTGCCGTCGTCTCGATCATAAACGACATTCCCGTGGAACTCAATTTACTCGACGACTATCCCCGGGGCTGTCGCATTTAAAAGGCGCTTACATTCATAGAGGGGGCGGGTGGACGCTGACGATCTGGTTTGCATCCATGTGATCCTGCACCAGATTCAGTAGTGCTTTGGAGTGATAGCCTTGGGCCAGCAGCGCCAGGCGGTCGGTGAAGGGACGATAGCGCTCGTCAAGTTCAACCAGATAGGCAACTCGCGCCAATATGCTTTGCATGTTTCCCCACGTGGCCAGGCGATACAGGGTGTCCATTTCTTCCGGCGGAGGCAATACAAACTGGACCTGCGCATGCTCTGCGGTCAAGGGCACGTCTTCAGGCTGTTCGTAAATCCATGTCAATTGCAAGAGCTTGTCGAGCTGCCGTAACAGCTTGTTGAACTCGATCGGTTTGGGAAGGAAGGCCGACGCCCCGACGGCCAGGCATTTTTCCGCCTCGAGATTGTTCGCGCTGGCCGAAGTCGCAACGAGAGGCACGTCCTTGAATGCCGGCATCTGCCGCAGCCGGTATATCGCTTCCAGTCCGCCCATGACCGGCATGACAATATCCATCAGGATGAAATCGGGATTCCACGCCGACGCTTTTTCAAGCGCCTCGCGGCCGTTTTCCGCTTCCATGACCTCGAATCCGAGCGGAGCAAGCAGATCCATCAGCACAGTCCGATTCACCAGGACGTCATCCGCGATTAGAATCTTCTTGCGCGAACCCTGATAGCCGATTACGGTGCGCTCCGCGAATACCTCCGCCTCAGGCTTGGCTTGCTCGACCGGCAGGTCGATGTCGAACCAGAAGCGGCTGCCTTGTCCGATGCGGCTTTCCAGCCGAATGTCGCCGCCCATTAAATGCACCAGTTGATAGCTGATTGCCAGGCCCAGCCCGGTTCCGCCGGCACGGCGATTCGGATCGCCAACCTGCTCGAACCGCCGGAAGAGAACGTTCTTTTGGCTTTCGTCGATGCCGATGCCGGTATCTTCCACTTCGAAACGCAGCCTGACGTTGGCCGGCGATGCCTGCAGCCCGCATACGCGAAAACGTACCTCGCCGGTATCGGTAAACTTCACCGCGTTGCCCAGCAGGTTCAACAGGACCTGCCGCAACCGCTTCTGATCGATGCGGATGTATTGCGGGAGATTCGAAGAAAGATCGAATACCAGCAGCAGGTTTCCTTCTTCTGCCTTGAAGCGGATGATGTTGGCAATCATCTGCAGGAACACTCGCAGATCCACCGTTTCCGGATAGAGTTCAAACTTGCCTGCTTCAATCTTGGACAAGTCCAGGATGTCATTGATCAGCCCGAGGAGCTGTGTGCCGCTTTGCTCGATGGTGTCCAGGCCCGCTGTCTGCCGCTCGCCGAGAGTCTTGTCCCGTTTCAGGATCAGCGTATAACCGAGAATTGCATTGAGCGGCGTACGCAACTCATGGCTCATGTTGGCCAGAAAAACGCTCTTGGCCTGGTTGGCGACTTCCGCCTGCTCCTTCGCCTGGCGCGCTTCCGCAAATACTGCTTCGAGATTGCTGATCGTCTCCGACAGGCGCTGCGTCATCGTATTGAGTGCGAAAGCAAGTGTGCCGATCTCGGCATCGCGCTCTACCTTCGCCCGTACCGAGAGATCTCCGGCGGCGATCTGCTCGGCCACGCCGGTCAGGCGCCGCAGTGTGCCCGCGATGTGATTCCGCAAGCGAAAAGCCATGACCATCCCCAGGACCACGGCGATCAGGCTGCCGACGACGGTTTGCGTGCGCGCGGCTTCCAGGCCGGCGCGCGCCTGACTCAGGTTTTCGCGAAACAGTTCCTGTTGATGCTTTCTGACTTCCGCCAGCATGGTCATCATGTGTTCCGCCTGCGGCGCTGCCTTGGTACGGTACAGAAGCAAATCTTTATAGACCGGATCGTTCTCCACCAGCATGAAGATCTTTGGCGCAAGCGCGGCAGCATCGGCGCGCCAGCGCGCAATCATGTCCAGCTTTGCACGCTGGTCGGCGGAAAGCAACGCGCGTGGCGCCACAACGGAATTCCATGCAGCGTTGCTGCTGTCGGCATGGGTGACATACGCAAGCTTGATGTTCTTTTCGCCGGATTCCGCAAAGGCAACCAGATCCCCCATCATCGTATCGAAGGAGGTGTAAAAGTCGGACAGGTTCGCCAGCAACGCATTGCTCCCAGGGGAGGAGCGCTGGCCTTTTCCATGCAGTGACTTGAGAAGTTCATCGGTCTTGTCGAGCACCCGCGTTCGCAACGGATCCACTTCCACGCGCGCCAGCCGCAGCGCCAGCCGGTCTTCCCGGGGGTTGTACTGCGCGAACAGGCGTGGAGGCAATTTCGACCATTCCCGATAGAGAACATCCAGTTCCGCTATGCGCCGCGCATCCCCGCTCTTTCCCGATTTTGCCAGCAAGAGCTTGAGCCTATCCAGGTGCTCGATAAAGGATTTCCTTGACGCATCATATTGCGCCACATCATTTCCGCTGCCCCAGACAAGGTAATTCCGCAGATGTAACTGATTATCAAGCAGACTGGCCTGCGCTTCCGTCGCTGCACGCAGGACCGGCTCGTGCAACGCTTCCGTGGCGTTGATCTTTTCGGTCGCGCTTTGTCCGGCGATAAACCCCAGGCCGACAACGAGCAAAGTAATCGCTATCAATACACCAAAGCCGAGAGAAAGCTTTCCCCCAATGCTACTTGGGTAGATGTTTTTCATGGCTTGTAACCATCTTCCTTTCCTTGAAGCCGGTCCTGGCTTCCGAAAAGCTTGATCAATTTGTCCTACGGGGTACTATAAGCTTAAGTATGACCGTGCCGCCGCATGTTGCAGTGTCATGGCGCCTATTCTACGCGCATGTTGAGTCGGTAATGAAGTGTAGAGCGGACGCAACGCTGTTCCGCCCATGCCATAGTTGCAGGAAATGCTTTTCCTTTACAAGGACGGCTGACCATGAACGCGCAGAAAGATTGCATCGATAGCGGGCTGAACGCATCGCGCAGGGATACCATGCGCATCCTGGTGGCGGGTGGCCTCCTGGCTTCACCGGCCGGCGGGCTGCTGGCGCATGCCGCTTCTTCCTCCTCGCCGGTGCCAAAGCAAGGCGGCCGCATCAAGGCCGCCAGCGAATCCGGATCCACCACGGATACGCTGGATCCGGCGCAGGGGACCGGCTACACGGACTATTCGCGCGCCTACATGTTCTACAACGGCCTGACCAAGCTCGATGAGAAACTTGTGCCGCGAATGGAGCTGGCCGAATCGATCGAAAACGAAGGGGCGTTGCGGTGGACGATCAAGCTGCGCAAGGATGTGCATTTCCATGACGGCAAGCCGTTCACCTCGGCCGATGTCGTCTATTCGCTCTTGCGCCACAAGGATCCTGCCACCCATTCCAAAGTCCAGCGGGTGGCCGAGCAGATGGAGGAAGTGAAAGCAACAAGCCCGCATGAGGTACGGATCAAGCTGAGTTCGCCGAATGCCGACTTCCCGGTGCTCCTCGGCACGTCCCATTTCCTGATCGTCAAGGAGGGGATGGCTGTCTTCTCTACCGCAATCGGCACAGGTCCATACAAATGCAAGGAATTTCAGCCTGGCGTGCGTTCGGTCGCCGTGCGCAACAATGAATACTGGAAACCGGGCAAGCCTTACGTGGACGAGATCGAATTCGTTACCATTGAGGACGAGGCTTCACGCGTCAATGCGCTCCTGTCGGGCGACATACATATTATCATCGCGGTGAACCCGCGTTCGGTGCAGCGGATTGCCGCAACCAGCGGTTATGCCATCGTCGAATCAAAATCCGGTGAATACACTGACCTGGTCACGCGTGATGAACTGGGTCCGACCCGCAATCCGCATTTTGTTCTGGCAATGAAGTATCTGCTCGATCGCGAGCAGATGCGCAGAGCTGCTTTCCGTGGTTTTGCCGTGGTGGGAAATGACCAGCCGATTCCGCCGAACCACCGTTTCCACTTCGCGGGCTTGCCGCAGCGGCCTTACGATCCCGACAAAGCAAAGTTTCACCTGAAGAAGTCGGGATTGACTGGTGCGACTTTGCCGGTCGTGACATCACCTGCCGCTGTTGGGTCGCTCGATATGGCGCATTTGCTGCAGCTATCAGCGAAACAAATCGGGCTGACATTGAATATCAAGCAGGTGCCGGGCGGCGGTTATTGGTCCGATCACTGGATGAAACATCCCTTGGGCTTCGGCAGCATTCTCCCCCGTCCCAGCGCTGATCTGATGTTTACGATGTTCTTCAAATCCAACGCGGTATGGAACGAGTCGGGATGGAAGAATGAGAAGTTCGACCAGCTGCTGGTTGCCGCACGCGCGCAGACCGATGAAGCCAAACGCAAGCAGCTTTATGCCGATATGCAGGTATTGGTACACGAGCATTGCGGCATTGGCATTCCACTGTTCAGGAGCACGGTGGATGCGTACAACACCAGCATCAAAGGTTACGGCGCACACCCGCTTGGCGGATTCATGGGACTCATGGCCGCGGAACAGGTATGGCTTGAGCCATGACAGGCTCTGGAGACCTCCCATTCGCAAGGGAAGTTGACCATGGCCACCGGAGAGACGCGGTTCGTTCAAATTCAGTTGGCGCCACCCCGCATGTCAGAGGAATTAGCGCTTGCCGTCCGAACTAGCCGCGTCGCTGACGCGCGCCAAACGCGCGCGCGCTCCGGCCACGGCGTGCAAGCGCTCTTGCAGGTAGTTGCTCAGGCGTGGATGCTGGCTAAAAGCGACGTTAAAACGGATGTGTCGGTCGGGTGTGTCATTCACCGAGAAGGCGGCGCCACGCATGAGCAGGATCTTGTTGCGGTAGGCGTCTTGCACCAGCAAGTCCACGTTCAGGCCTTCCGGCATCGTGCCCCACAAGAAAATACCCGCGTCACCAGGCTGTTCGAATAGCACGCCCGCCGCGCTCAATTGGCGCGCGCTGGCGTTGCGTGCCAC
>JBDSKP010000222.1:0-5823 GCA_039916925.1 Duganella sp. | reverse complement strand
TGCGGTGCTGCAACGGAATGCGCCACTGCCAGCCGGCCGCCTTGGCGGTGGCGGTGGTGAACGGTTCCAGCTTCTCGGCCTTGGCGCACAGCATCGCCAGCGCGCTGTTGCACGGCAACTGGTCGTTCCAGTCGTCATAGCCGGCCTTGAGCGCGCCCTCGATCAGCAAGCCGCGGAAGCCCGAGCAATCGATGAAGAAATCGCCATCGATGCGGCGGCCGTCCTTCAACTTCACGGCGGCGATAAAGCCGTCCTCCGGCCGGAGCTCGACGTCGTTGATGGTCGCCTCGATGCGCGTCACGCCGCGCGCGACGGCGTACTCGCGCAAATGGAGCGCGTAGAGGGCGGCGTCGAAATGGAAGCCGTAGGAATACGGATCGTCGGGGTTGGCCGGCGCGAAGCGGTGGTTGCGCGCCATCACCGTCGATATCGACCAGTTCTCATACGATGGAATGTTGGGGTCGACGCGCGCCAGATGCATCCAGTGCATGTGCGGCGAACGGCCCTCTATCTTCGGCCCGAAGTCGCCGAAGCCGTGGAAGAAACGGTTGCCGATATAGCCCCAATCCTTGAATTCGATCCCCAGCTTGAACGAGGCCTGGGTTTTGCGGAGGAATTCGGCGTGGTCCAGGCCCAGCGCGGCGTTGAAATACCGGATGGTCGGCAGGGTCGCCTCGCCGACCCCGACTGTGGCGATGTCGGGCGACTCGATCAGCACGATCTCGCAGTCCTTGCCCAGCCGCTGGGACAAAGGCGCGGCGGCCATCCAGCCGGCGGTGCCGCCGCCCACGATCACTATCTTTTTCAACCTTCTGTCCGTCATGTCGTCTCCTGGATATGGACAGTCGAACGCTGTCTCACAGGAAAGTATAGCAACGGCGGGGGCAACAATCGGCGGACTGGACAAAAACAGCAGGTCAAAACGTCAAAAACGTAATCGCCGGCACAACAAATGGGCGCGGGATGCAAGCGGCTGTGAGAAAATGACGCCCAATATTTGACGATTTGACCGCCCATCATGCCCACGATCGAACCCCTGACACTGACCTTGGCGGAACTGGCCGCCCGCTGGAACATGACGACCAAGCAAGTGCTGGCATACGCGCCGGCGAACGGCTTGCCGATGTACTTTTACTTTGACGGCCTGGTGTTCAACTTCGGCGACAAATGGCACCGCGCCAACGGCGACGCCAACATCGCGCAGGAGCTCGATTCGCACCAGAGCCGCGCCGCCGCCATCGAGATCGACCTGCAACGGCAGACGCTGCACAAGCGCGGCCTGTTGAAGCTGACGCAGTGGGAAGAAGCGCTCAGCGACGACGAGCTGAGCCATCAGCAGGCGGAATCGGATCGTTTGACGGAGGAAATCGTGCGGCTGACGGCGCTGCTCAAGCAACGCGACGAAGCGCGTCAACACCACGTGCGCAACGGCCTGCTGCGCGCGGCGCCCCGCACGCTCGGCGAGATCGCCGAGCACGGCAAAACCCGCTTCCCGCAATTCGCCTTCATGCCGCACACGCCGGCCGGCGCCGACATCGTGGAAAAGGTCACGGCCGGCGCCGTGATCGCCATGGAGGACGGCTTCCCGCTGAAAGAACTGCTGACCGAGGACGACCTCGTCATATCTATGCTCGACATCAAGATCGCCGAGGAAGCCGGCCACCACCAGCGCAACGCGTGAACCCCGCGCCGATGGATTGAACCGCCGCGCACCGCGTTACAAGACGATCCGCTTCTGCTCGCGCGCCGACTTATAAATCGCCTCGATGATGCGCATGTCGCGCAGGCCCTCCTCGCCCGGCACGATGGGCTCGCGGTGGTCGATCACGCACTTCGACATGTGGTCGAGCTGCCCCGCCCACTGGGTCGCGCCCGGCCCCGGCGGCGGCGTGATCTCGTTGCCGCGCCCGTTGCCCACCCACAAGCGCTGACCGGCATACGCCGTACCGGGCTCGAGCTCGATACGCCCCTTGTCGCCCATCAGCAGGATATGGTTCTGGTTGGCGCTGTACATCGACATGCACGAACCGATCACGCCGGAAGGAAACTCCAGCTGGAACTCGATCATGTCCTCGACCTCGCGGAAGCGCGGATCGGAGCGGTCGGTGGTCTCCTTGGCGTACACGGCGATTGGTTCCTCGCCGGTCATGTAGCGCGCGGCTTGCAGCGCATAAATACCGATGTCCATCAGCGAGCCGCCGCCCGACATCGCCTTCTTCAAGCGCCACGACGACGGCCCGCCCGCCGTGAAACCATGCTCGGAGCGGAAATAGCGCAGCTTGCCGATCTCGCCGGCGCGGGCGCGGCGGATCGCCTCGAGGTTGTAGGGCTCGAAGTGGCAGCGATAGCCGATCATCAATTTCTTCCCGGCCTTCTTGCAGGCGGCGATCATCGTCTCGCACTCGGCGGAGGACAAGGCCATCGGCTTCTCGCACAGGATGTGTTTGCCGGCGGCGGCGCCACGGACCGTATATTCGGCATGCATGAAAACGGGCAGGCAGATATAGATGACGTCGACGTCGGGATTGTCCTTCAGCTTGTCGTAGCCCTTGTAATCGTAGATGCCGGACTCCGGCACGCCGTACTCGGCCGCCACGCGCTTGGCCTTGGCGGCATCGCCGCTGACCAGCGCGACCAGCTTGCTGTGCTGGCAGTTCTTGAACTGTGGAATGATGACGCCGAGACCGTAGCCGCCCAGGCCGACGATCGCATAACCGAGTTTGCGTTCGGGCGCCGCCGCCCAGACGGGAGTGCCAACCGCCGTTGCCGCCAAGGCGCCGCCCGCGGCAATCATAAGACTACGCCGATCCAAATCTATCATCCCGAGTTCTCCTATTCAGCATTATTTTGAGTGGCAATTTTAGTATAGAAGCAACGCGCGCGATTGGATGTGGCCGGAAAAATCCTCCCGCCACCTCAGCGGGCGGACGCCAGCAGCGAAACAAACATCGAACCCGAGAACGCCAGCAACACGCCCGCCGCGATGCGGTGCACCAGCGGTTGGCGCGGCGTCGCGCTAGGGTACGCCAGCACGGCCGCGCCCATCGCGATCCACAGCGCGGCGATCGGCAGCAACAGGCTGCTGAACAGCAGATACGCCTGCGACAGCGCCGCCGCACCATCGGCCAAAGGCGGAAACACCACCGTGGCGAAGAAGAAGGCTTTGGGATTGAGCAGCGTCACGAAGAACAGCGCGCGCGGACCAATGGCCGCGCCGCCGGCCGCGCCGGCGGTCGGCGCGGTGCGCCACAATTTGATGGCCGAGTACGCGATGTAGGTCGCCGCGCAGGCGCGCGCCACCGTGGGCGCCCAAGGCGCGATGGCTGCGGCCAGCGCCAGGAAGGCGCACCAGACGCTGATGGCGATCATGTAACCGGTCCACTCCGCCGCGATCAGGCGCAACGAACGGCGGAAACCATCGCGGCTGCCCGCCAGGAATAGCAGCGTGTTGGTGGGGCCGGGCGTCAACAAAACGGCGGTGATGGTCAGCGCCATCAACGTGGTGCCGTGCGGCGCCAACTGCGACAGGGAGGGAAAATGCATCGGTTATCCTGATTTTATGTTTTTTCGGCTGCAATTTTGGCATGTATGCAATGGGATGCCCAGCGAAATATGCGTCGCATGGCATCCGCCGCGAATGAGCGTATATTTATGAGTCACCCGGGTACAACACCGCAAAAAGGAATTCATTCATGAGCAAGTTCATCGGCAAGGCATGCCTGGTCATCGTCGGCCTGGCCGCTGCCGTCAGCGCTTCGGCCGCTGCCACGGTCACCTATATCAATCCCGACAAAATGACCGACGTGCCGCGCTTCGCTTCCGACCGCGAATCGATGGAAATGATTTTTCGCGAACACCTGAATGAGCTGGCGGCCAAGCTGCCTGCCGGCCAGGAATTGAAGGTGGAATTTCTCGATATCGATCTGGCCGGCGATGTGTTTCCGAGAGTGCCGGTGCGGGACATCCGCGTGATGAAGGGCCAGGCGGACTGGCCCAGGATGCATCTGCGCTACAGCATCGAACAGGACGGCAAAGTGCTGCGCAGCGGCGACCGGGAACTGGCCGATCCGAACTACCTGATGGGCTCGCGCAGCTACAACCAGGACCTGTACGGGCACGAGAAGCAGATGCTCGATGATTGGTTTAGAAAAGAAATCTTGCCGGCGCGCTGAAGGGTCGTCAATTCCAGCGCCGCTGCCCTCTCACGTCGCGGGGTTCAAGGCATGGCCCTGACCACGCCCACGAGTGGCAGGGTCTGAAGACGGGCCTCTATCTCAAGGCGCACAGCATCCGGCACCTCCATATCCTTGAGCGCTTTAGGCCAGAGTGAATTACCTTAACAAGAAGGTGCGCAAAGACCGGTGGGCGTGGAACTTCGGCATCCTCAATCGGCGGCCCATCGCCGTACGGGAAAACCGGCAGTGGATACCTGCAATATCATACTGTCGCTACGCTGATGATTTTGTGGTGGTGGTCAAAGGGACCAAGGCGGACGCGGAGGCAGTACGCGAAGCATGTCGCGGGTTTCTGGAAGGTCAACTCAAGCTGACGCTGAACATGGAGAAGACCCATGTTACGCACGTCAACGACGGTTTTGTTTTCCTCGGCCATCGCATCATCCGTAAGCGAGGTCCACGAGGCCGCATGCGGCCTGTCAGCACAATACCTTGGGAGAAGTACCGACGCTTTGCCGAGAAACTGGTCAGGCAACTGTCGGGCGATTACGGTGCAAACCGGATGGATGTCGTGGAAAGCCTGAATCGACAACTTGCGGGATGGGCAAACTTCTATCAGTACACCGACTTTACGGCCACTATGTTTAGCAAGATGGACCGCACTGTCTTCTGGAAATTTGGGCACTGGCTTGCGCGTAAGTATCGGCGGGGCTTCCCGTCCCTGATGCGTGACCATGTCTATGAACCTGAACCGGGGCAAGCGAAGACATGGGTAGTAGAAGGCCGTAATAGTCGTGGCTGGTATGGAGCGATAGCGCTTCGGCGTCTCGTCACAAGCCGCAAGGGGCAATTCAAATGGCGGACCCCGTCGGAAAATCCGTACATCGTGAGGGGCGAGGCGCGGCGAACCATTGAGTCGCGCTACGCCGATGTTGCCTTTGCTATGAGCAGCACTTAAATGGAGAGCCGGATGCATTGAGAGGTGCAAGTCCGGTTCGGAGAGGAGAGGTAGGGAAATAGTTCGACTACGCCCTGCCTCTTACTCTACTCCGGTTGGCGCGGGGATTCGCCTACCTGGTGGCCGTGGTCGACTGGTACAGCCGCAAGGTGCTGTCCTGGCGGCTCTGCAACAGTATGGACGCGTCGTTCTGCGTGGACTGCCTGGAGGACGCCCTGCGCGAGCATGGCAAGCCCGAGGTGTTCAACAGCGACCAAGGTTCTCAGTTCACGAGCAAGGCGTTCACGGACGTGCTCAAGCGCGAAGGCGTGGCCATCAGCATGGATGGGCGGGGGCGGGCCTTGGACAACATCTTCATCGAGCGCTTGTGGCGCAACGTGAAGTACGAGGACGTGTACTTGAAGGGCTATGCCAACATGGCCGAGTTGATGGTGGGATTGGCCCAGTACTTCGCGTTCTACAACACGGAGCGGCCGCACCAGTCCCTTGGCTACGAGACGCCCGCCAGCGTCTATCGCAGCGGGATCGGCGGCGGCGCGCTGATCGTCGACAAGTATGGCGACGCCGAGGCGGTCGTTGTGGAAACGGTGTGCGCATAGAAAACCCTGCCGGGGGCGGCCACAGGAGGATGAAGCCCTCCAGTGGCAAGATAGGAGAATCACGGGGCAGCGCCGACCAGCTGCAGCGGCG
>JBDSKP010000221.1:0-4032 GCA_039916925.1 Duganella sp. | reverse complement strand
CGGATTCAAGGACGGCGTCGGCGACATCGAGCTGATGGTCTCGATCTGGCGCAAGATGGGCGACCGTTTCAGCTACCTGGGCGGCCTGCCAACGGCCGAAGTCTACGCGGCGGCCTACAAGGCGCTCGGCACTCCGGTATACTCGTCGGCGGTGTTCAACTTCATGCCGAAGCTGGCGATGGACTTCTACCACGCGGTGGCGTCGGACAATCACGCCGAACAAAACCGCATGCTGGACGAGTTCTTCCTGCCGTACCTGGAGATCCGCAACCGCAAGGCAGGCTACGCGGTCAGCATCGTCAAGGCCGGCGCGCGCCTGGTCGGTCACGACGGCGGCCCGGTGCGCGCACCGCGGACCGACCTGACGGCGGAAGAATGTGACATGCTCGACAAGTTGATTCGCAAGCAAGGCGCGCAGTAATCCGTTAAGCTTACGTCGTCATCAAAATCAAGCGCGGCTGGTCCGCGCTTTTCACACATCTAAGGAGTCGATATGCAAGTAGCTGGCGAAATGATCATTGGCCGCAGCGCCGTTGTGGGTAAAGAGGGCACGATGAAGGCGATCGACCCATCGCGCAACGTGGAAATCGAACCGGCGTTCGGCCTGGCCGGCGTCGCCGACCTGGCGCGCGCCTGCGAACTGGCCGATGCGGCCTTCGACGTGTACCGCGCCACCGGCCTGGAAGCGCGCGCCAAGTTCCTCGAAACGATCGCCGACCGCATCATGGATCTGGGTCCGACGCTGATCGAGCGCGCGATGCAGGAAACTGGCCTGCCGCAGGCCCGCCTGGAAGGCGAGCGCGGTCGCACCTGCAATCAACTGCGCCTGTTCGCCAAAGTCGTGCGCGACGGCCGCTTCCAGTCGGCGACGCTCGACAGCGCGCTGCCGGAACGCACCCCGCCGCGCAGCGACCTGCGCCTGCGTAAAATTGGCCTGGGCCCGGTCGCCGTGTTCGGCGCCTCGAACTTCCCGCTGGCGTTCTCGGTGGCCGGCGGCGACACCGCGTCGGCACTGGCGGCCGGCTGCCCGGTCATCGTCAAGGCCCACTCGGCCCACCTGGGCACCTCGGAACTGGTCGGCAAGGCCGTCGCCAAGGCCGCCGAGGAATGCGGCATGCCCGAAGGCGTGTTCTCGATGCTGATCGGCTCCGGCCAGACCATCGGCCAGGCCCTGGTCAGTCACCCGGCCATCAAGGCGGTCGGCTTCACCGGCTCGCGCGCCGGCGGCATCGCCCTGATGAAAACGGCGGCCGAACGCAAGGAACCGATCCCCGTGTACGCCGAAATGAGCTCGATCAATCCAGTGTTCCTGCTGCCGGGCGCATTGGACAACGCCAAACTGCCACAGGCCTTCGCCGACTCGCTGACGATGGGCGCCGGCCAGTTCTGCACCAACCCTGGCCTGTTGATCGGCCTGAAAAGCGACAAACTGCAAGCGTTCGTCGCCGCCGCCGCCGGCTCGCTGGGCGCCAAGCCCGCCGCCACCATGCTGACCCCTGGCATCCACAAAGCCTACGTCAACGGCGTCAAGGGCCTGGCCGGCATCGACGGTGTTTCGCAACTGGCCGCCGGCCAGACCACCGAAGCGCCGTGCGCCGCGCAAGCGTTCCTGTATCAGGTCGACGCTAAAACCTTCCTGGGCAATCCGGCGCTGGAAGGCGAAATCTTCGGACCGACTTCGCTGCTGGTGGTCGCCGACGACGAAGCCGAGCTGCTGGCCGTGGCCGAACACGTCGAAGGTCAATTGACCGCCGCCGTCCACGCCACCGCCGACGACCGTCAACTGGCCGCGCGCCTGATGCCGGTGCTGGAACGCAAAGTGGGCCGCATCCTGTTCAACGGCTTCGGCACCGGCGTGGAAGTGTCGCACGCGATGGTGCACGGCGGCCCGTTCCCATCGACCTCGGACAGCCGTTCGACGTCGGTCGGCGCCTCGGCCATCGACCGCTTCCTGCGCCCTGTTTGCTACCAAGACGTGCCATCGTACCTGCTGCCTGAATCGCTGACCGACGAAAACCCGCAAAAGCTGCCGCGCGTCGTCAACGGCGACCTGGCATGGAACGCGTAAGCGACATCCGATGCGCGGTGGGCGAAAGCCCAACGTGGAGTGCGGCGGAATCGGCCTTCTACTGGACCGACATCCCCGCCAAACGCGTCTGGCGTCTGGACCTCGCGTCCGGTGCCACGCGTTTCTGGACGCTGGATGAAATGGCCGGCTGTGTCGCGACCAGGGCCGATGGTGGCCTGATCGCCGGCATGGAGACGGGCGTGTTCAATCTGGATCTGGGCGAAGGTCCGGCCGCCGTGGCGACCAAACTGGCGACGCCGCCGGTGGGGCTGGGCGAGGGCATGCGCTTCAACGACGGTCGCTGCGACCGTCAGGGGCGTTTCATGGCCGGCACCATGTTCATGGACATGTCGGCCAACCGTCCGGTGGGCAAGTTGCTCCGCTACGACGGCGCGCGCGGCATCTCGGCGCCGCTGGTGTCCGAGCTGCTGACGCAGAACGGCACCGCCTTCTCGGCGGACGGGCGCACGATGTACCTGTCCGATTCGCATCCGCTGCGGCGCATGGTGTGGGCGTTCGACTACGACACCGCCGACGGCGTGCCGTCGAACCGGCGCGTGTTCGCCGATTTGACGGCCGAAGTTGGACGTCCGGACGGCGCGGCGGTCGACGCCGACGGTTGCTACTGGGTCGCCGGCAACGACGGCGGCTGCCTGCTGCGCTACACCCCGGACGGCAAGCTCGATCGCCGTCTGGAGGTGCCGATGAAGAAGCCGTCGATGTGCTCCTTCGGCGGCAAGGATCTGGACACCATGATCGTCACGTCCATCCCGTCCGGCAAGCCGGAGGACGCGGAGTGGGGCGGGGCGGTGCTGCTGTTGCGGCCCGGCGTCAAGGGGCTGGCGGAAACGCCGTTCGCAGGATGAAGGAGGAAAGGGCGGACGCCGAGGTGTCCGCCCTTTTTTTATCCGGTGTCAGGTCCACCATTGCTACACGAGCGCGAGCGATGTCGGCGGCCCTGTGGCGGATTACGGCGTTCCGCCTAATCCGCCCTACGTGCCTCCGGGGTTTGCATGTGCCCCGGTGCCTGTCCGATGGCTTGGGGCGGATTAGCGTAGCGTAAACCGCGCCAAGCTCCGCCGCCGGTTCATCGCGGCGTCCAGCCGCCCAGCACCCACGAGGGGGTGCTGTACTGCTTGATCAACTCCGCGTCACGCTCCATGGTCAACTGGCGCGACGCCGGATGACGCTTGCTCGCATCGACCTGTGTGCCATCCACATTGCGGCTGTTGTACTCCCAGAAGCGCACGTTGGAAGCATCACCGCCTATCTCTCCCCAGCCCTCCGGACTGACGCCACTCAACGTGGCGTTGATCAGCACCGCCTCCGCATGCGGATAGCTCCTGCCCTTGTTGACCGGCGAACGCGCGAGATGCGGCTGCCCGCCGCCAAAGGCGCTGAAGCGGCAATCGACAAACACATTGCCATGGTTGGCGGACGTATTGCGTATCCACATAAACGGTCCGCGCGATTCGATCTCGCAGCGCCGGAAAAACGCGGGACCCCGGCCAAGTATGGTATCCCCATGGCCAACGACCTTGACGCCTTCAAGGTAGGTGCTGCCGTTGACCTGCAACGCGTCGCCCGAGCCGATGACGGTGACATCGCTGACGATGTTTTCAGAACCTGTGATCAGCAAGCCCTCCGCCTGGCCTTCCAGTGTGGTCTGCAACGTCATGTTCTTCAAATGTACGCCTTTGACGTTGTCGGCGGCGAAGGCCGCGCGGCGGGACGGAAAAGTCCCCGGCGCCTCGTTGGTGCTGATATTGGCCGGATGGGGATTGAATACCTCGTTGTTGGCGTAGTGGACCCGCACCTTGTCGCGATGCTCGCCTTCGATGGTCAGGTTCGACTTGTAGCGGAAGTAGACGATCTCCTCGTAGTCACCGGCGCGCACGAAGATGGTGACGCGCCGCGCCGGATGATCGGGAACGAAGTCCAGCGCGCCCTGCACCGTGTTGAAA
>JBDSKP010000220.1:0-2007 GCA_039916925.1 Duganella sp. | reverse complement strand
GCCAGCCAGGCCAACCAGCTGGTGGTGGCCGCCTCGACCCACGCGGTCAAGGGCGGCGAGGTGGTGGGGCAGGTGGTCAGCACCATGGGTTCGATTAGCGAGAGCTCGCGCAAGATCGTCGACATCATCGGCGTCATCGACGGCATCGCCTTTCAGACCAACATCCTGGCCTTGAACGCGGCGGTGGAAGCGGCGCGCGCGGGCGAGCAGGGGCGTGGCTTCGCGGTGGTCGCCAGCGAGGTGCGCAGCCTGGCGCAGCGCAGCGCCACGGCCGCCAAGGAAATCAAAACGCTGATCGACGACTCGCTGCGGCAGGTCGACGCCGGCGGCGTGCTGGTCAC
The DNA here is from genome assembly GCA_039916925.1 of Duganella sp. GTDB lineage: Bacteria > Pseudomonadota > Gammaproteobacteria > Burkholderiales > Burkholderiaceae_D > Rugamonas. The sequence goes on along the minus strand of JBDSKP010000220.1, from coordinate 1,666 downwards.
GCAAGCGGGCATGACGATGAGCGACGTGGTCGACAGCATCCAGCGGGTCACCGACATCATGGGAGAGATCAGCTCGGCCAGCCACGAGCAGAGCGCCGGCATCGAGCAGGTCAACCAGGCGGTCATCCAGATGGACCAGGTCACGCAGCAAAACGCCGCGCTGGTGGAGCAGGCCGCCGCCGCCGCCGCGTCGCTGAGCGACCAGGCCGATGACCTGCGGGCCATCGTCAGCGTCTTCAAAGTTGCCTGACCCTAATGCCGCTACGTTAAGCGGCCATCGAAATCACGTAGGGCGGATTAGCGCGGCGTAATCCGCCAAGCTCCGTCGGCGGCTCATGGCGGATTACGGCGTTCCGCCTAATCCGCCCCACGCGGCATTAGGACCCGATCCCGGAGTTTATTGCGCTTGCAGTTCGACGTTGACGAGGTTGTCGTCGGGCTTGCGGTCGATGAGCTTGTTGTCGGGGTCGATGCCGGCCTTGGCCGGACGGCCGCCGACGATGACCGTGTAGCTGTTGTCCTTGCGCTCGATGAGCTTGCGCTCGCGGTACAGGCCGTTGCCGTCCTTGTCGTCGACGCCGATGTCGATGTAGTCCTTCAGCGCCACGTCGCGCTCCTCGCCCTGGTCGTTGGCGCGCACCTTGGCCGCGCTGACAACGAAGCTGACCTCGTACCTGCCGTCGCCGAGCTTGCGCGCCGTCGCCGAGACCGCGTGGTTTTCATACAGCACGATGTGGTTGAACAGGTCATCGATCAGGTAGGCGTATTCCGGCGGCGTGATCCCGCGCAGCGCCTCGACCAGCACCGAGACGCTCGGATACGGCCCGACGCTGCGCCCGTGCCGCGCCAGCATTTCCTTCAGCGCGGCGTTGATCTTGCCCTCGCCCAGCACATCCTGCAGCTGGTACATCGCCAGGCTGCCCTTGCGGTACTGGATGTAGTTCTGGTTTTCGTTGTCGGCCAGCGGCAAGTCCTTCTTGCGCTCCAGCGCCCGCCCGACCAGGTACTGGTACAGGTCGTAGTGCAGGAAACGGCGCATCTTGTTGGCGCCGAAATTCTTCTTCATCACCATCAGCGCCGAGTATTCGGCCAGCGTCTCGCTGAGCACGCTGCCGCCGCGCGTGTTGCCGGCCACCAGCTGGTGGCCCCACCATTGGTGCGCCACCTCGTGCGCGGTCACGTAGAACGGGTAGTCGATGTCCTTCGGATTGTTGTCGTTGACCTTGGCGATGAAGCCCAGCGATTCGGCATACGGTATCGTGTTCGGATACGATTGCGCGAACGTGGCGTAGCGCGGGAATTCAACGATGCGCACCAGCTTGTGCTGGTACGGTCCGAAGTGGCGCGTGTAGTAGTCGAGCGATTCCTTGATGCCCTTGTCCATGCGCTCGAGGTTGTATTCGTGGCCCGGGTGGTAGTAGATCTCGATGCCGACGTCCTGCCACCAGTCGCGCTTGACCAGGTAGCGCGCCGACTGGAAGGCGTAGAAGTTCAGGATCGGCTGGTCCATCTTGTAGTGGTAGTAGTGCCGCCCCTTGCTGCTCCAGTCCTTGACCAGCGTGCCCGGCGCGATGGCGATCTGGTCGGCGCTGGTGCTGACGGTGGCGTCGAAGCCGACCCAGTCGGCGTCGTTGCCGCTGAAGTTGTTGGCCAGGCCGCCGGCGTC
>JBDSKP010000219.1:0-2027 GCA_039916925.1 Duganella sp. | reverse complement strand
TCAACATGGGTTGCCCGGTCAAGAAGGTGTGCAACAGCTGGTGCGGTTCGGCGTTGCTGCAGAACGAGGCGCTGGTCAGGGAGATCGTCGAGGCGGTGGTCGGCGCGGTCGATGTGCCGGTCACCTTGAAGTTCCGCACCGGCTGGAACCGCGAAAACAAGAACGCGCTGAAGATCGCCCGCATCGCCGAGGACGCAGGCATCGCCATGTTGACCTTGCACGGCCGCACGCGCGCCGACGGCTACACCGGCGACGCCGAGTACGACATGATCGCCGCCGTCAAGCAGTCAGTGGCGATCCCGGTGGTGGCCAACGGCGACATCACGACGCCGGAAAAAGCCCAATACGTGCTCGATTACACCGGCGCCGACGCCGTCATGATCGGCCGCGCGGCGCAGGGCCGGCCGTGGATTTTCCGCGAGATCGACCATTACCTGCGCACCGGCACCCATCTGCCTTCGCCGTATGTGGACGAGGTGCGCGCGCTGATGGACGAGCACCTGCGCGCCCACTACGCGTTCTATGGCGAGTTCCTGGGCGTGCGCACGGCGCGCAAACATATCGGTTGGTATGTGCGCGACCTCGAAGGCGGCGAGGATTTCCGCCAGAAAATGAATTTGCTGGAGTCCACCGACGAGCAACTGATCGCCGTCGATCAATTTTTTGAATCGCAGTGGAGTTACGGCGAGCGGTTACAATATCGCCTCCCGGAAGTATTGCAAGCCGCATAAGAGAAGTTGGAAAGCATTAAAAAAGTTATATCAGAAGGGTAAGCGCCCGGACCGGGATGATTTACCAGCGTCAACAGATTATTGAGCGAACGACATCAAAATGAGCAAAGAAAGTATCCAGGAAGTAGTCCAGAAGAGCCTTGAAGATTACTTCAACGACCTGGGCGAGCAGCAGGCATCGAACATCTACGATATGGTCGTGCTGACCGTGGAAAAGCCGATACTGGAAGTGGTCATGACGCGCGCGGACGGCAACCAGTCGCACGCGGCCCAGATGCTGGGCATCAACCGCAACACCCTGCGCAAGAAACTGCAAGAACACGGCCTGCTGTAAACAGCGGCGATCTTTCCGGCATGGCGGCTGGGAACGGTCGTCGGCCGGTCCGCGAGGCATCACGCAACCCCGATACTCAACCCACCTAGCCTTTCACAGCCATGATTAAACAAGCTCTCCTCTCCGTCTCCGACAAAACCGGTGTGCTGGACTTCGCCCGCGCGCTGTCCGCCATGGGCGTCAAGATCCTGTCGACCGGCGGTACCGCCAAACTGCTGGCCGACAACGGCGTCGCCGTGACCGAGGTCGCCGACTACACCGGCTTCCCGGAGATGCTCGATGGCCGCGTCAAGACGCTGCACCCGAAAGTACACGGCGGCATCCTGGCGCGCCGCGATTTCCCCGAGCACGTGGCCAAGCTGGAAGAGCACGCGATTCCGACCATCGACATGGTGGTGGTCAACCTGTATCCGTTCCAGGCCACCGTCGCCAAGGAAGATTGCTCGCTCGACGACGCCATCGAGAACATCGACATCGGCGGCCCGGCCATGCTGCGCTCCGCCGCCAAGAACCACAAGGACGTGGTCGTCATCTGCGATCCGTCGGACTACGGCGTGGTGCTGGCTGAAATGAAAGCCACCGACAACGCGCCCGGCTACGTCAGCTACGACACCCGCTTCACGCTGGCCACCAAGGTGTACGCGCACACCGCGCAGTACGACGGCGCCATCGCCAACTACCTGACCAGCCTGGGCGCCGACCGCCAGCACGCCAGCCGCAACGCCTATCCGAACACGCTGAACGTGGCGTTCGAGAAGGTGCAGGACATGCGCTACGGCGAGAATCCGCACCAGTCGGCCGCGTTCTACCGCGACGTCGCCACCACCGACGGCGCGCTGGCCAACTACCGCCAGCTGCAGGGCAAGGAACTGTCATTCAACAACATCGCCGACGCCGACGCCGCGTGGGAATGCGTCAAGAGCATGGGCAGCTTCCAGCAAAGCGCCGCCTGCGTCATCGTC
>JBDSKP010000218.1:0-4994 GCA_039916925.1 Duganella sp. | reverse complement strand
TGTCGACCCAGCCGTTCAGCGAGATCACGATCCAGGCGGCGCAGGGCAGGATGAAGCCCAGCGCGGCCAGGGTCAGCAGCGCGCCGCGCGGCACCGTGCCGCCGACGGCGAAGGGCGAGCGGCGGTTGCGCGCGCGCGACGGCGTCCGCGCCGACGCCGGCACGGGCAGGTCGGTCAGGTTCGACATGGGCGCCCTTTATTTCTTCAGCGCGTCGAGCAGCAGCGACTTGTCGATGCCGGCGTTGTAATCGACCGCGCCGTCGACCAGCTTGTTGGCGGTCAGGAACTGATGCAGCGTGGGGCCGACCGCGACCAGCGATTTGGGGTTGGACGCGTCCAGCGCCGCCAGGTTGTCGGCCGCCGTGAAGAAGCGCGTGCCGGGCAGGAACACTTGATAGGCTTCCGGCGTCAGGCCGACCACCTTGGACATGATTTTCAGGGCGTCGGCGGGGTGGCTGCCGATGAATTCCTCGGCGTCGAACCAGGCCTTGATCATGCCGACCAGCTCGGCTCGTTTGGCCGGGTTGGATAGCGCGTTCTGGTGCGCCACCAGCAGATCCGGCACCAGGCCGGGCATGTCCTTGGAGGTGAACAGCGCGCGGCCCTTGCCGCTCGTTTCGATGCGCGACACCCACGGGTTCCACACCACGGCCGCGTCGGTGCGGCCGGACATGAAGGCGGCGGCGGCGTCGCCGGCCGACAGGTTGACGATCTTGACGTCCTTCATCGACATGCCATTGCGGCTGAGCGCGTTGGCCAGCACGAAGTGCGAAATGCTGAACTGTTCAAGCGCGATCGACTTGCCCTTGAGGTCGGCGAAGCCGCGGATCTTCGGGCCCACCATCAGGGCGTCGTTGCCGGCCGAGTTGTCGTTGACCAGGATGGCCTTGACCTTGATCTTGCGGGCCAGCGGGGTCATCGTGTCGGACCAGGTCTGCGAGTTGGCGTCGAGCTGGCCGGTGGACAGGGCGGCGATCGAATCGCTGTAGTTGGCGAACCAGACCAGCTTGACCTTGGCGCCGTGCGCGGCGAAGTAGCCCTTTTGCTCGGCGACATACCAGGCCACCCAGCCCGGCCAGTCGGACACGCCCACTTTCACTTCGGCCGACGCCGGAACGATCGCGCCCAAGGTCAAAGCGGTGCACAACAGGGAAGAAAGCAGATTGCGCAGAACGCGCACGGAAAAGCGATGTCGCATGAACATACCCCCGGAGAGAAATTAAAAGGACGAGAGGCGAGCATCACATTGCAAGTGTGACGACCTCCCGGGCTTTTATCCCTCCGTGGAGCTTCGAACCAACGGCGTTCGAAGCCGGATGCTCTCGGTCCAGACATCGCGCGGTGGCGACCGGAACCCTAGCGTCCATGCTCAAGAAGCGCTTACTGGCAATTTCTGCCGCGCCTCTCGCTTGTCCTTGTATAAGCAGAATGTGTGCCAGCCGTGGGCACGGGGGGGGATGGAAATGTGGCGCTCAGCCGCACCGTAAGGAGGCGTGACGCACTAATAGTGTGCGCGGGCTGCACGTAGGGCGGATTAGCGAAGCGTAATCCGCCATGCATGCGTTTCGACGGCTCATAAAATGGCGGATTACGGCGTTCCGCCTAATCCGCCCTACGTGTTTGACCGAAAATCACACGCCGCCGGGCTTGAAAGGGACGTGCTCGCCCAGCTCGTCTATATATTGGTTCATGGCCGCCGTCTCCTGCGCCAGGAAATCGGCGATCGCGTCGGCGAAGCGCTCGTCGGCGATCCAGTGCGCCGACCAGGTCGGCGTCGGCACCAGGCCGCGCGACATCTTGTGCTCGCCCTGCGCGCCGCCCTCGAAGCGGGCGATACCGTGCTGGATGCAGTATTCAATCGATTGCACGTAGCAGGTCTCGAAGTGCAGGCCGGAGACGAACTCCTGCGTGCCCCAGTAGCGCCCGTACATGATATTGCCGCCGACCAGATTCAACGCCACCGCCACCGGCTGCTCGCCGCGTTTGGCCAGCACGATCATCAGGCTGTCGGGCACCTCGTCCAGCAGCCGCTGGAAAAACTTCAAGGTCAGGTAAGGCTTGGAGAAGTGCGCCTGGTAGGTCGACACGTAGCAGCTGTAAAAGAAGCGCAGCACCTCCGGCGTGATCGCGCGGCCGGCCAGATGCTCGAAGGTGATGCCGGCCTCGTGCACGCGGCGGCGGTCCTGGCGGATCTTCTTGCGCTTTTCCATCTTGAAGCCGGCCAGGAAGGCGTCGAAGTCGGCGTAGCCCGGATTGTCCCAATGAAACTGCACGCCTTCGCGCAACATGAAGCCGGCCGCCTCCAGCGCCTGCCGATCCTGCTCGTCGGGGAACAGGATGTGCAGCGACGACGTCTCCAGCTGGCGCGCCACCTGCAGCGCCGCGCGCGCCAGCAGGGCGCGGTCCTCGGGCGTGCGCGCCAGCAGGCGGCCGCCCGTCACCGGCGTGAACGGCACCGCCGACAGCAGCTTCGGATAGTAGGGCAGGCCGTTGCGGTGGAAGGCGTCGGCCCAGGCGTGGTCGAACACGTACTCGCCACGGCTGTGATCCTTCAAATACAACGGCATGGCCGCCGCCAGCGCGCCGTCGCGGTGCATCACCAGATAGCGCGGCGTCCAGCCGGTGTGCGTCGAGGCGCAGCGGGTTTCGTGCAGCGCGTGCAGGAAGGCGTAAGCCAGGGTCGGGTTGTCGCCGGCGATGGCTTGCCATTGCGCCGGGTCCACGCTTTCCAATGAGTCGATGATCGAAAACTCTGCTTCTGACACACTTTGCTCCAGCTCTGATGTTGGCGCCAGTCTAGCCTATCTGGCGCTGATCCGTTGGCGGCGGCGCGTCCATGGCCGTGCGATAATTGGCTTTTGTTCGTCCGTTGCGCACGCGAAAGACCTTACATGAGCTCCCATTTCCTCAATTTGTACACGCACGATTTCGCCCGGGTGGCGATCGCGGCGCCGGTGTGCCGCATCGCCGATCCGCTCCACAACGCCGCGCAGACCATCGCCCTGGCCGAACAGGCGGCCGCGCAGGGCGCGGCGCTGGTGGCGTTTCCCGAGTTGGGCCTGTCGGCCTACACCTGTGACGATCTGTTCCATCAGCGCGCCTTGCTCGACGGCTGCCTCGAGGCGCTCGACGCCATCGTCGCCGCGTCGACCCAGTGGAAAATGGCGCTGGTGGTGGGCGCGCCGTTGCGGGTCGAGCACCAGCTGTATAACTGCGCGGTGGTCATCGCCAACGGCCAGATCCAGGGCGTGGTGCCGAAGAGCTACCTGCCGAATTACGGCGAGTTCTACGACGCGCGCCAGTTCAGCAGCGGCGACTATGCGGTCGCCACCGAGATCGACCTGCTGGGCGAGCGCGTGCAATTCGGTTCGGGCCTGCTGTTCGAGGTGGCCGACATGCCGCTGTTGAAATTCCACGTCGAGATCTGCGAGGACGTCTGGGTGCCGATCCCGCCGTCGTCGTTCGCGGCGCTGGCCGGCGCCACGGTGCTGGTCAACCTGTCGGCGTCGAACGCGCTGGTGGGCAAGGCCGGCTACCGCAACCAGCTGGTGTCGCAGCAGTCGGCGCGCTGCATCGCCGCCTACCTGTACACCTCGGCCGGCGGCGGCGAATCGACCACCGACCTGGCCTGGGACGGGCAGGGCGTCATCTGCGAAAACGGCGACATGCTGGCCGAGTCCAAGCGCTACACCGACGAGGCCAGCCTGACCTTCGCCGACATCGACCTCGAGCGGCTGTCGCGCGAGCGCATGCGCATGACCACGTTCGCGCAATCGGTGCAGCGCCACGCGGCCGAGGTCAACAAATTCCGCACGGTGTTCTTCGAGCTCGAGATCGGCCGCGACGAACCGTTGGCGCTCAAGCGCTGTGTCGAGCGCTTCCCGTACGTGCCGGCCGACGCGCGCCGGCGCGACGAGCGCTGCAACGAGGTCTACAATATCCAGGTGCAGGCGCTGGCGCAGCGGCTGACGTCGAGCGGCATCAAGCAGGTGGTGATCGGCGTCTCCGGCGGGCTCGACTCGACGCACGCGCTGCTGGTGTGCGCGCGCGTGATGGACAAGCTCAAGCTGCCGCGCACCAACATCCTGGCGTACACGATGCCCGGCTTCGCCACCAGCGAGCGGACGCTGACGCAGGCGCACGCGCTGATGAAGCTGGTGGGCTGCTCGGCGCAGGAGATCGACATCCGCCCCAGCTGCGTCCAGATGCTCAAGGACTTGAACCACCCGTACTCGGAAGGGCAGGCGCAGTACGACATCACGTTTGAGAACGTGCAGGCGGGCGAGCGCACCAACCACCTGTTCCGGCTGGCCAACCACCACAACGCCATCGTCGTCGGCACGGGCGACCTGAGCGAGCTGGCGCTGGGCTGGTGCACCTACGGGGTCGGCGACCACATGTCGCACTACAACGTCAACGCCAGCGTGCCGAAGACCTTGATCTCGCACCTGGTGCGCTGGGTGGCCGAATCGGGCGTCATCGGCCGCAACGACGCGCAGGTGCTGTTGAACATCCTGGCCACCGAGATCAGCCCCGAACTGGTGCCGGGCACGGCCGAAGGCCAGCCGGAGCAGCGCACCGAAAGCACGATCGGCCCGTACGAGCTGCAGGATTTCAATCTGTACTACGTGCTGCGGTTCGGCTTCCGGCCGTCGAAGGTGGCGTTCCTGTCGCTCAACGCGTGGCAGGACCGCGAGCGCGGGCGCTGGCCGGACGGCGACCACGTCACGCGCAACGAGTACGACCTGGCGGCGATCAAGAAAACCCTCGGCATCTTCCTCGACCGCTTCTTCCGCACCAGCCAGTTCAAGCGCAGCTGCGTGCCGAACGCGCCCAAGGTCGGCACAGGCGGATCGTTGTCGCCACGGGGCGACTGGCGCGCGCCGAGCGACGCGCAAAGCGCGGTCTGGATGGCCGAATTACGCTCCATTCCGGTGCAAGAGTAGATAAAAATCAGGTAAAAATTGGTAAAACGGCCTGTTTTCGGCCGGTTT
>JBDSKP010000217.1:0-7303 GCA_039916925.1 Duganella sp. | reverse complement strand
GTCGCTGGGGGCGATCGACTTCGGCATCATCGTCGACGGCGCCATCTTCGTGCTGGAGGCCATACTGCGCCGCCGCGAAGAGCAGGCCGACGGTTTGATGAGCGCCGAGGACGCGATGAAGGCCACGCTGCAGGTGATGCGGCCGACCTGCTTCGGCATGCTGGTCATCATGATCGCCTATCTGCCGCTGTTCGCGTTCCAGCGCATCGAATACAAGCTGTTCTCGCCGATGGCGTTCGCGGTCGGCTTCGCGCTGCTAGGCGCCTTGCTGATGACGATGACGCTGATACCGGGCATGGCATACCAGGCCTTCCGCAAGCCGCGCAAGATCTTCCACAATCCAGTGCTGGAGCGGCTGATGCCGCGCTACGAGGGATTGCTGCGGCGCGTGGTGGGCAAATCGCGCCTGGTGCTGGCGGTGGCCGCCGCCACGCTGGTGGCGGTGATTCTTGTCGGCGGCGCCATCGGCCGCGATTTCCTGCCGACGCTGGACGAGGGCTCGATCTGGCTGCAGGTGACGTTGCCGCCGGGGATCTCGCTGTCCAAGGCCACCCAGATGGCGGACGCCCTGCGCGAAGCCACGCTGAAGGAGCCGCAGGTGGCGCACGTGGTCACGCAGCTGGGCCGCAACGACGAGGGCACCGATCCGTTCACGCCGTCGCACATCGAATGCGCGGTGACTTTGCATCCGTATCGCGAGTGGCCATCCGGCATGAGCAAGCAGGATTTGATCGACAAGCTGTCGGCCCGCTTCCGGGAACTGCCGCGCACCGAGGTCGGTTTCTCGCAGCCGATGATCGACGGCGTGCTCGATAAACTGGCCGGCGCCCACAGCGATCTGGTGGTCAAGGTCTACGGCGAGGATTTCCACCAGACGCGCAAGCTGGCCAGCGCCGTCGAGCGGCTGCTGCGCGGCGTACCGGGCGCCGAGGACGTCATCATCGACCAGGAACCGCCGCTGCCACAGGTGCGCATCGACGTCGACCGCGCCGCCGCCGCGCGGCTGGGCATCAACGTGGCCGACGTGATGGCGCTGATCCAGACCGGCATCGGCGGCAGCCCGGTGACGCAGGTGTATGTGGACGACCGCAACTACGACGTCGCGGCCCGCTTCAGCGGCAACACCCGCGACGATCCCCAGGCCATCGGCGACCTGGTGCTGAACGCCGCCAACGGCGCGCACGTGGCGCTGGCGCAGGTGGCGCGCATCGGCCTGGCCGAAGGCGAGACGACCATCACGCGCGAAATGAACCGCCGCCACCTGACCGTGCGCACCAATCTGCGCGGACGCGACCTGTCGTCGTTCCTGGCCGAGGCCCAGCGGCGCATCGAGCGCGAGATACCTTACGATCACGCGCGCTACCAGATCACCTGGGGCGGCCAGTTCGAGAACCAGCAACGCGCCCAGGCCCGTCTGGCGGTGATCGTGCCGGCGGTGCTGGCGTTGATGTTCGTGATGCTGTTCTCGGAGTTCGGCAACCTGCGCCAGCCGGGACTGATCCTGCTGGCCGTGCCGCTGTCGCTGCTGGGCGGCCTGGTCGCGCTGCAGTTGCGCGGCATGACGCTGAACGTATCGTCGGCGGTGGGCTTCATCGCCTTGTTCGGGGTGTCGGTGCTGAACGCGGTGGTCATGCTGGCCAACCTTAATCGTTGGCGCGTGCTGATGCCGGACGATCTGCGGGCGGCCGTGATCCACGGCGCGCGCGAGCGGGTGCGCCCGGTGCTGACCACGGCGACGGTCGCGGCGCTCGGGCTGGTGCCGGCGGCGCTGGCGCATGGCCTGGGCAGCGACGTGCAGCGGCCGCTGGCGACGGTGGTCGTCGGCGGGCTGGTGACGGCCACCATGTTGACGCTGGTGCTGCTGCCGGCGCTGTACTACCTGATAGAGGAACACGTCGCGCGGCGCGGGCGCCCGGACGGCAAGGTGACGCTGGGCGCGGTCACGAGAGAGGGCGCATGAAGAAGTTTCACCCACAAATGACCGCGCTGTTGTCGGCGGCGCTGCTGGCCGGTTGTGCGGCCGGTCCTGACTATGTGCGTCCAGCCGCGCCGGCGGCGGCGCGCTACACGGCCGAATCGCTGGCGCCGGAAACCGTGCCCACTCCGGTCGCCGGCGGCGCGGTCCAGCGCTTTGTCGAAGGGCGGGAGGTGCCGGCCCGGTGGTGGACGGCGTTCGGCTCGGAGCCGTTGAACCAGCTGGTGGACGCGGCGCTGGCGGCCAATCCCGACCTGCGGGCGGCGGAGGCGGCGCTGCGCGTGGCGCAGGAAAACGCCGCCGCCCAGCGCGGGGCGTACTTCCCCGAAGTGGACCTGCATCTGACGCCGACGCGCCAGCAGGTGGCGCGCACGCTGTCGAGTCCGACGGCATCGGGCGTCAATTTGTACACGCTGCACACGGCGCAACTGAGCGTCGGCTATGTCCCGGACGTATTCGGCGGCGTGCGGCGGCAGGTCGAGGCGGCCGGCGCGCAGGTCGACGTGGCGCGCTTCCAGCGCGAGGCGGCGCGGCTGACGCTGACCTCCAACCTGGTGGCGGCGGTCATCGGCGAAGCGGCGCTGCGCGCGCAGCTTGACGTCATGCGCGAACTGGTGGAGACGGCGCGCAAGCAGCTCGACGCGGTCGGCACGCGGCAACGCGCCGGCCAGTTGGGCGCGGCCGACGTCGCGGCGCAGGAAGCGGCGCTGGCCCAGTTGGAGGCGGGGTTGCCGCCGCTGGAAAAGCAGGTGGCCCAGCAGCGGGATCTGCTGGCTGTGCTGGCGGGGCGCTTGCCAAGTGACGGCGCCGGCGCGCGCGTGGATTTCGATGGTCTGGCGTTGGCGCAGGCTTTGCCGCTCGGCGTGCCGGCGCGGCTGGTCGAGCGGCGTCCGGATATACGCGCGGCCGAGGCGCAGTTGCACGCGGCCAGCGCGCAGATCGGGGTGGCGCGGGCGGCGCGTCTGCCGAATATCTCGTTGACGGCGGCGCTGGGCGGCTCGGCGCTGACGGCGGGGACGCTGTTCAAGGCGGGGACCGGGTTCTGGGGCATCGGCGCGGATTTGCTGCAGCCGGTGTTCAGGGGCGGGGCGCTGATGCATCAGCAGCGGGCGGCCGAGGCGGCGTACGAGCAGGCGGCGGCGCAGTATCGGGGCGTGGTGCTCGTGGCGTTTCAGAATGTGGCCGACGCGCTGCACGCGATCGAGGCGGATGCGCGCGGTTTGCGGGCGGCGGCCGCCGCGGAGAGGGCAGCAGGGAGGAGCCTGGCGATCGCGCAGCGGCAGCGGGAGTTGGGGACGGTTGGGTATTCGGCGGTGCTGGTGGCGCGGCAGGCGTATCAGCAGAGCGCGATCGCGCTGATCCAGGCGCGCGCGGCGCGCTATACCGACACCGTCGCCTTGTTCCAGGCGTTGGCAGGGGGCTGGGACGTGAACTGATCGAATCGACACGTAGGGCGGATTAGGCGGAACGCCGTAATCCGCCAATCCATGAGCCGTCGAGACGCATGCATTGGCGGATTACGCTGCGCTAATCCGCCCTACGTGATTTAGAACAAAGTGGAAGATTTCATGGCGCCCGTGCCTTGATCGCTCTTACGTCGATTCCGCCTTTGCCGGTCGTGTACACCGCCGTCACCGCCAGGTCGACCGTGCTGAAGATCTCCAACACGCCGGTGGTCAAAGCCATGTCGCCATCCACCGTCGAACCCAGCAACAGCTGCCGCAACCGGCAACAATCGTCCATCGTGGCGCTGTGCGGCGGCAGTACGATAACGTCGGCGGCCACCACCGCCGCCACCTTCGGCTCGCGCCCGCGCACCGCACCGGCCAGCACCAACGGAATCACGCGCTTGAGCACCGGTGCCGCCAGGTCGCCAGGATTATGGATGTTGATCTCGGTCGCATATTGCCCCGGCCGCACCGGCGCGCAACCGCAACAGCTGTCGCCCTGGCTGCCGCACACAAACACCACGCTGTACACATACAACCTGAACTCGGACGGCCCGACGGACACCGGCGGCCGCCCCGGTTGGCCGATGACGATGCCGGGCGGTTCGCCGGAGCCGATGTCCCAGCACAGATCGACCTGGTAACTGCCGTTGCCCAGGTCCCGCACCGCGCCGCTCAACGTCGACCCCGGACGCGCGGTGACGTTCATGTCGCCGGCGCGGCCCGGGCCGAAGCGGTTACCGTACTTGTCGCGCGGCGTGAAGGTCAGCCGCAGGCATTGCTGGCCGTCCGGCCCCGGCTCGATCGGCTCCACCGTCACGTCGGTGCGGCCGCCGTCGATGCCGACATCGACGTGCATGGTCCAGACCAACTCGCGCGAGCCGTCGCAATCGCCGTAGCGCGCCACGGCGTGGAAGGTGTAGTTGCCCTCCATGCGCAGGAAGTCCGGCAGCGCGATGCCGAGCGAGCCGGCCGCCTCGAAGGCGCCGCGCGTGTTGGCCGCGTCCTCCTTGAGCGTGAAGTGCTCGTCGACGTAGTGGATCGCCGGTTTGCCGTTGGCCTGTTCGATCGCTTTCAACGTCGCCTGGCGCGGCGGCACCTGGTCGCCGTCGATGATTTCGCCCGGTCCCAGGCCGGAGTCGCTCAGAATGTTGCCGATGCCGGCGTCCGGCCGCAGCACGGTCAGCTCGATCGCCAGCTCGTGCGGCCAGCTGCCGTCGGCCTGGCGCAGGCGCAGCAGCGGCGAGATGGTGTCGCCGGTGTAGCCGCGCGCTGCTTCCTCCGGTTCGCGCAGCAGCCGGGGGCCGCCGGCGGGAATCACGCTGACGAAGTAGCGCAGCGCCGGCGCCGGCGGCGGGAACTCGCCGCCACCCCTCGGCCGCAGTACTTCCACCTGCCAGGCGCCATCGCGCTCGCCGCCCTGCGGCAACGGCACGCGCAGGTAGGCCCAGTTGCGCCCCAGCGCGCTTTCGGCGCCCGTGGTGGTGGCATCGACGATGCTGCCGCCCGGTGTGCGCAGGCGCACGATCAGACTGGCGTCGGTGCGGTCCCAGCCCACCACGGCAGTCAACCGCTCCTCGCCGCAGACGCGGAACGTCAGCGGCTGCGCCGACTGGCCGGCCGGCAGGTCCGATTCCGGATCGAGCAGCACGCCCGCTTCGAAGATATTGCCGAATGCTTGCGAGAAGAACTTCAGCAGCGCCAGGCCGCCGCTGGCGCGCGTGTACAGGCCGCCGTGGGCGGCGGCCAGCGCGCTGAGCAGCGTGCTGTCGAGATTGGAGTCGGAGCCCAGGCCGATGGCGTGGATGTCGATGCCGGCCAACGCCGGTTCGACCTCCTCGATGGAACGCGGCCGGTTTTGCAGGCCGTCGGTCAGCAGCAGCATCGCGCGCGGGTTCGTGCCCGGCATCGGGAACTGGGCGCGCGCCGCGTCCAGGCCCTCGCCGATGCTGGTGGCGCCGCCCGGCGTCAGCGTGCCCACCAGGCCGCCCGCGTACGGCGGCGGGCCGATCAGCGCGTTCTTGTTCGGATCGGTGACCGGCGCGATGGCGAAGGTCGGCGGGCCGGCCGTGGTGCTGAACGAGACCATGCCGGCGCGGTTGCCGGTGTTGGCGCGCACCAGTTGCACGAACAACGAGACGGCGTCCTTGGCGGCGTCGATCTTGCGCCGGCCGGTGCCGTCGCCCTCGCTCATGCTGCCGGAACGGTCGATGACGAGCATGACGTCGCGCGTGATCGGTGGCGGCGGCGCCGGGGCGATCTGCGTCAGGATGGTGGCGGTGGGGAAGTACAACAGTTGCGAGCCGGAGCACGGCGCGCCGTTCGACAGCACGCCGACGATGCGGCCGGCGGCGTCGAACAGCCCCGAGCCCGAGCTGCCGCCCGACACGTGGAACGCGGTGCCGACGCGGATGCCCATGGCGCCGCTGGCGGTGACGGTGGCGAACGACGCGTGCGGCAGCGAGATCTTCTTGACCGCGCCGTTCGGATGGTGGATGCCGAACACCTGTTCGCCGACGCCGGGCAGGTCGGCGCGCAGCTGCGGCGGCGCGATACCGGCCGGCGCGGTGCGCAGTTGCAGCAGGCTGTAGTCGTAGCCGGAATCGTAGCGGTACTTCAGCGCCATGCGCACCTTGTGGAAGCGCGGGCTGTAGCCGGGCAGGCGGTTGCCGGCGCAGTCGGTTTCGTAGTTGAAGATCACCGAGCTGGTCTGCGCCTCGTCGGGCGAGTGGCAGTGGCCGGCCGAGATGACCTTGTCGGCGTCGACCAGCGTGACCGTGCAGGTGGACACGTATTCGAGCGGCGAATAGCTGTCTGGCTGGTGGATCGAGACGATCATGCCGACGCTTTTGGCGACCTGCGCGCGCAAATCGCCGCCGGGGATGCAATGGACGTTCTCCCAGTTCGGCGGCGGCGCGCAGAACCAGAACGGATCGTAGGTCGGCTCGGTGTAGACCGGATCGGGCAGGAAGGGATCGCTGTTGGAGAACGATGGATGGCCCGGGCCGCCGTTGTGGCGCTCGCCGCGTCCGTAGCGGTCGATTTGGGCGCCGCCGGCCGGCGCGCCGTCGGTGATGTAGCGCACCGGGATGGTTGCGCCGGCGAAGGCGTGCACGTTGATGGGGCGGGTCCAGAAGGTGCCGCCGTCGGCGGCGGTGAAGACGTCGGTGTCGTAGCCGAGGTCGACCTCGAGCCGGTTGGCGCCGGGCAGGTTGACGTTTTGAAAGTGCAGCATGACCAGCTTGGTGCCGCCGGGCGCCGGCGCGTGCGCGAAGTCGAGCGCCCAGACGCCGGGCGAGGAGGGCGGCGCGCCGCTGTCGGGGCCGATCGTGACGGGGGTGCCAAGTACTTGAACGATGCCTGTGATATGGGACATTTTCCTTCCCTCCTGTTTAAACCGGCTGGCCGTCGACGACCACCACGTCGATGGCTTGGTCGGTGGTGTAGATGGCGGTCACGCAGACGTCGCGCGGCGCGATGATTTCCAGGATGCCGATGGTCGGCGCCGCGTCGCCGTCGACCGGCGCGCCGAACAGCAGCTCGGCGATGCGGCAGCAGTCGTCCATCGTCGCCGTGTGCGGTGGCAGCTGGACGGCGTCCTCGGCGCGCGCGGTGCCGATCTTCGGCTCGCGGCCCAGCGCGGCGCCCGCCAGTACCAGCGGAATGACGCGCTTGCGCACGCCCAGTGGCTCGTTGGAATAATTGTGGATGCAGATCTGGGTCGCGTAGCGGCCGGGCCGCACGGGAGGGCAGTCGCAGCTTTCATGCTGGGTGCCGCAGAGGAATTTGACGGAGTAGCGCAGCGTCTTCGGTGCGTTGGCTTTCATGTTGATTTTCCCACACAAATGATGGCGGCCGCTGACCAGGAAGCCGGACGCGA
>JBDSKP010000216.1:0-4122 GCA_039916925.1 Duganella sp. | reverse complement strand
GGTTTGCCCAATACGCTATGCCCCAGCCCCACCAGTCAGTGGTCAGTTGATGGATGGATGCCTTGGCCTGGGCATCTGTGGCGCCCGGGTAGCGCGCCATCAACGCCTCGGACGGCGCGTATCCCAGCAGCTTAGCCACCAGCTCGCGGTGCCGGGCCGCCGTGAAATCGCCGGTGCCCAGGATCTCGGGCGCCAGGTCCTTGCCCTCCTCGGCGTTCCATCCGACCAGCAGCGGCACGTCGTTCTGGCGGTGATGGCGGTAGGTGGTGGCCAGGTCCTCGCGCAGCACCTGTCCCTCGACGATCGCGCGCGGCGACCATGCCGGTTTCTGCAAGGCCTCCACGCTCATGGCGCGCAGCTGCGCCAGATGCTGCACGCCCAGGCCCTGGGCGAAGGCGAGTCCTCGCGCTTCGGCGCTCCTGCGGTCCACCTGGGTGGTGTCGTCGGCATTCAGCGGCACGGCGGCATAGCCGCTCTCGGCGATGGCGCGCTGGAACAGATCACTGGCCAGCGGCGACACCACCATCGCCCCGACCGACGTGCCGCCGGCCGACTCGCCCATGATCGTCACGCGGCCCGGATCGCCGCCGAAGGCCGCGATGTTGTCCTTCACCCAGCGCAAGGCCGCGATCTGATCGCGCAGCCCCTGGTTGCCGGAGGCGCCGTCCGGCGACTCCGCCGACAGTTCCGGATGGGCAAAGAAGCCGAAGATGCCCAGCCGGTAGTTGAGCGTGACGACGATGGCGCCGTGCCTGGCCAGGTTGCCGCCGTCGAAGCCGGGTTGCGCCGCGGTGCCGCCGTAGTAACCGCCGCCGTGGATCCAGACGATGACGGGCAACCCGGCGGCTTTGTCGGGCGCCCAGATGTTGAGGTAAAGGCAGTCCTCGCTTTTCGGGTTGGTGACCCACACGGCGGTCTGGGCGCAGGCCGCCGAATAGGCGTTCGCCTGCCGGACGCCTTGCCACGGCACCACCGGCTGCGGCGCGCGCCAGCGCAGATCGCCGACCGGCGGCGCCGCGAAGGGAACGCCCAGATAGGTTCGCAGCGCGCCGGCGCGCGTGCCGACGATCTCGCCGCCGGTGACCTTGACCGCGGCGGTCCGCTGGGCCGCATGGGCCGCGCCGGCCGTCAGGCCCCCGAGGTGCAACGCGACCAGGGTGGCCGCACATAAATGTCTCATTATTATGTCCTCCGATAATGGTCGGAATGCTACTCCATTTATTCCTTGACAACAGTGCGAATTTGCGCAGCCCCTTTTTCGAAATTCACCAACGGCATGCCGCAAAAAAAACGCGCCGAGGACCGAGGTCCACGACGCGCAAATGAAATCGCCCCCTTGCGGCGACTACTACAACTGACGCTTACATCTTCCAGCGCAAGCCAACCGAGACCGAACGTCCGATCTGGAGCGTACCGAAATTGGTCATCTGCGCGTTACCCGCATTGCCGAAATGGTAGTACTGCTGCTGCATCTCGTTGGTCAGGTTGACACCACTGATATCGACCGACATGTTCTCGTTGATTTTGTAGGACACTTGCATGTCCACACTCTTTTCCGGCTGACGCCAGATACCAATCGGATTTGCGAACAACGCGGCTTCGTTGCGGGCCAGGAAGCCGGAGCGCCAGACATAGGACAAGCGCGCGCTGACCGGACCCTTTTCGTAAGCCAGGGTGGCGTTGTAGGAGCTGTGCGACACGCCGAAGAACGGTGTCTCGAGCTGGGCGACGATGACGCCGGCATCATTGGCGTCGGGCACATTCTGGGACGAGGTGAGTCGCGTATAGCTGCCCTGGATGCCCAGACCGTCCAGCAGGCTCGGCAGCCCTTTCGGGAAGTAGATCAAGCCAAGCTCGCCGCCCTTGATCGTGCCGTTGGAGGCGTTGACCGGCGAGTTGATGACGTAGTCATAGCCGTTCGTATGGTCGCCGCCCGAGGTCGAGTTGCGGAACGGGTCGTTCGCCGGATCGACGTGAACCTTGTGACGCAAGTCCACGACCAGGCCGTCGATCTTGCGCTTGAACAAAGTGCCGTAAAGTGCGCTGTCCTTCTGGAAATACCACTCGGCCGTCAGATCGAGGTTCGTCGAGCGCGTCGGTTTCAGGTCCGGATTGCCTCCGCTACCCGAGCCATAGCCGATCTTCGACACATCGTCACCGAGTTGCAATACAGGATTCAGGGAACCGAAGCCCGGGCGGCGCAGGGTTTGACCATAGTTGACGCGCATCACGACGTCCTTCGATGGGTCGTAAATCAGGGTCGCGCTGGGCAGCAACTTGCTGGTCGACTTGCTGGCACCGGACGGCGTGACCGCTTTGGTGGTGGCATCTACTTTGTAGAAAGTCATGTCGGTATCGACCTTGACGTAGCGCAGGCCGAAATTGCCGCGCAGGCGATTGCCGAACAGCTCGTTCTGGGTATTGCCCATCACGAAGAGGTTGCTCGTCTTTTCTTCGACCTGGAACGTCTTCTGCAGGCTCAGCTTGTCGCTTGTCAGGAAGTTCGCATCGGCCGAGTTATAGAGCTTACGCCACTCGTCGATATGGTCGCGGATATAGTAGGCATTGGGCTCCACCCATGAGCGCGGAACGTTCGCGATGTCCGTGCCGAAGTTCGAGTTGACGGAGGAATACTGCGGACCCAGCGAGGCGAGGTTGCGGCCCAAAAAGGCCGATTGCGTCCGGTTAGCCTCCGACGCCTTGCGGTCGTCGAAGCGCACGCCGAAGTGAAGCGTCCGCAGCGCACCCCAGTCGGCATCGTAGACGCCCGACAGATTGGCCGTCGCGGCGCTGCCCTTGTTGCGGTTGGCGGTATCGTAAAACTGCGCAACATTCCACTTGGTCGGGTCGGCCAGGTCGGCATTGTTGTTGAAACCGAACGCCGTGTTGCCGCCGCCGGCATTGAAGTCGACGTTGATGGACGGTGCAACGCGATCAATCCGGGTGGCAGTGAATTCCGAATGATAGGTGCTGGTTTGGTACGACAGATCACCTTCCAGCGTCAGGCGGTCGCCAACGTTCCACTTGCCGTTCAAGGCATTAACGTAGGAATCGGTTGCCGACGTGGTGTAGTCGCCGCTGTTGAAGCCATAGACGCTACCGACATTACGGCTCTTGATAATGTTCGTTCCCGGGTACGTCGTAATCGACCCCGCAGGGTTGCTGCCGAGATCCCCCCACCAGTCGACAAAGCTGAACAGCAACTTGTTGAAGGACTTGTCACGATAACCGTTGTACATCGATTCGAAGGTGTAGACCGCATCGCTGTTCGGTTTCCACTGCAAAGCGATATTGGCGGCAGGACGCTTGCGCTCTCCCTGAACGTCGCTCTGGAAAACGGCGTCGCGCGCCAGGTAATAAGGATAAGCTTTGCCGTTGAAATCCAGCGTTGAGCCCGCTGCCGTCGGCAAGCCGGTATGGGTGCCAGGGGTCCAGATGCTGGTGTCGGTGATACGCTGCAAGGGTGTGTAACCTGCGGGAACTTCGGCGGCATTCGGGCTGACAAACGGCACCATCGCGCCCGGCGTCACGCTTTCATTGCGGTATTTCGTCTTGGCGGCCGACACATTGACCAGCGCACCGACGTCGCCGATGCCGGTTTCCCAGCGGTTGCTGAACATGGCGCTGAGCTGCGGGTTCGCCTTTTTCGCGGGATCGAGATAGGTTTCACGCGCGGAAAGCGAAATTTTCTGACCCTTGAAATCGAACGGCCGCAGCGACTTGACGTCAACTTGGCCGGCAATTCCGGTTTCTAACTGGCTGGCGTCGCGCGTCTTGTAGACGTCAATCTGGCGAACCAGGGTCGAGGGGATGTCCTGAAGCGCGACCTGCGTGCCGGACGCGGTGAAAATATTGCGGCCGTTCCAGGTGGTTTGGACGTCGGGCAGACCACGGATGGATATGGTACCGACTTCGCCGCCGGAGCGGTCGGTGACCTGGATCCCCGTCACGCGCTGCAGCGCTTCGACGACATTGTTGTCGGGCAGCTTGCCGATGTCTTCGGCAACGATCGATTCCACCACCTGGTCGCTGGTGCGCTTGATCGCCAGGCTCTTGATCAGCGACGCCTTGACGCCGGTGACGACCACGGTCGCGGTGTCAGCCAGCTCCGACTTGTCGGCG
>JBDSKP010000215.1:0-2139 GCA_039916925.1 Duganella sp. | reverse complement strand
TGTGGCATGGCTAACCTGGTCAGGTCGGGAACGAAGCAGCCACGGCTGTTAACCATAAGTGCCGCAGATCAGGCTCGCCTCCTTCGGGAATCCTTCGGGAATATTAAAAGCTGCCATCAGGCAGCTTTTTTTATGTGCCGGCCTATTAGTCGCCCCGCAGTTCCGCCTCGTACGGCCGCTCCGACACGACGATCATCGGGTTGGCCTTCATCAAGTCCGATTCCGGTTTCAGCGCGATCTCGTTTTTGGCGTTGGTGTTGTAGACCTTGGCGCCGACCTTCAGCTGCGCCGGCTTGTCGAACTTGAACAGCACCACATCCACGCTCGGGGCGAACATGCTCATCGCGCCGGCCATCTTCTTGATCGCCTTGTTCATCTGCCCGACGCCGCCCATCACCGTCGCGTACGGCCATTGCAGGCCCTCCGGCAGCGGCGTGACGGCCTCGTAGTTGACGGCGGCCTTGTCTTCCTTCGGCAGGGTGGTCATGATCCTGGCGTCGTCGTTCATCCATTTGGGATTCGGCGCGCCGATCGCCAGGCGGAAATCCTTGGTCAGCGCCGGCAGCGGCGTGCGTTCGTTGCCGTCGACCACCGTCAGCACGACGTCGGACGGCTTGTAGGCCTTGTTGACCGGCTGCACCTTGAGGAATAGGTTGACGCGGTCGCGCTCGGCTGCCGGCAGCGCGTAGAAACGGTCCAGGCGCAGGCCCTCGATCAGTTTTTTGTACGGCGTCCATTCGCGCTCGGCGGCGTGCAGGTTCAGGGACAACATCAGCAGGGAGAGCAGGGCGATTTTTTTCATTTTCCACTTATTAAAACAAAAACAAATTGTAGGGCAGAATTGTTGCCGTACCTATTATCGCGCCGAGTTGTTACAATTGCCGCTTTGGCGCCGCCCGACGCAGCCCCTTCGCTCCCGCTATCTACGGTAAAATCCAGCATGTCCTATCAAGTCCTCGCCCGTAAATACCGCCCCAAGAACTTCGAAACGCTCGTCGGCCAGGAGCACGTCGTGCGCGCGCTCACGCACGCCCTGCACAGCGGCCGCCTGCACCACGCCTATCTGTTCACGGGAACGCGCGGGGTCGGCAAGACCACCTTGTCGCGCATCCTGGCCAAGTCGCTCAATTGCGTCGGCCCGGACGGCAACGGCGGCATCACGCCGACCCCTTGCGGCGTGTGCGAGGCGTGCACGGCGATCGACGCCGGGCGCTTTGTCGATTACATCGAGATGGACGCGGCGTCGAACCGGGGCGTGGACGAGATGGCGCAACTGCTGGAGCAGGCGGTGTATGCGCCGAGCAATGCGCGCTTCAAGGTCTATATGATCGACGAGGTGCACATGCTCACCAACCACGCCTTCAACTCGATGCTGAAGACGCTGGAGGAGCCGCCCGAGCACGTCAAATTCATCCTGGCGACGACCGATCCGCAAAAGATCCCCGTCACGGTGCTGTCGCGCTGCCTGCAATTCAACCTGAAGCAGATGCCGCCGGGCCATATCATCGGCCACCTGGAAAATATCCTGGGGCAGGAGGGCATCACCTTCGAGCAGCCGGCCTTGCGCCTGCTGGCCGCCGGCGCCCACGGCTCGATGCGCGACGCGCTGTCGCTGACCGACCAGGCGATCGCCTACGCGGCCGGCGAGGTGACGCTCGACGCGGTGCAGGGCATGCTCGGCGCGCTGGACCAGTCCTATCTGATCCGCCTGCTCGACGCGCTGGCCGCGCAGGACGGCGCCGACCTGCTGGCCGTGGCCGACGAGATGGCCACGCGCAGCCTGTCGTACAACGGCGCCTTGCAGGATCTGGGTACCTTGCTGCACCGCATCGCGCTGGCGCAGACGGTGCCGGCCGCGTTGCCGGAGGATTTGCCGGAGCACGCCGATATCGTGCGTCTGGCCGCCGCGTTCGACGCGGAGGAAGTGCAACTGTATTATCAGATCGCCGTGCACGGACGCAATGAATTGGGCCTGGCGCCGGACGAATACGCCGGCTTCTCGATGACCTTGCTGCGCATGCTGGCCTTTCGGCCCGGCGTAGGCGGGGCCGAGGGACAACCGGCTGTGGCGCCGGCGATGTCGCGTCCGGCGGCGGTGGCTGCGGCCCGTGCCGCGGCGCCGCCGCCTGCGCGCGCGGC
>JBDSKP010000214.1:0-2892 GCA_039916925.1 Duganella sp. | reverse complement strand
GGCCGATGTCGCCTTTTTCGATCAGGTCCGAGATGTAGCGGGTGTTGACCATCACTTCCACCGCCGCCGTGCGGGTGCCGCCGTTGATCGAGCGCACCAGCCGCTGCGAGACGATCGCCTTGACCGTCGACGACAAATCCTGCAGCAGCGCCGCGCGGTTCTCGATAGGGTAGAAACTGATAATACGGTTTAGCGCGTTATAGCTGTTATTGGCGTGCAGGGTCGCCAGCACCAGGTGACCCGACTGCGCGTAGGCCAGCGCCGCCGCCATGGTCTCCTTGTCGCGGATTTCGCCGATCAGGATGCAGTCCGGCGCCTGGCGCATCGAATTGCGCAGCGCCGTGCCGAAATCCCTGGCGTCGCTGCCGATCTCGCGCTGGTTGACGATCGACTTTTTATTCTTGAACAGGTACTCGATCGGGTCTTCAAGGGTCAGGATGTGGCCCGAGCGCAGCTCGTTGCGGTAGTCCAGCATCGAGGCGATGGTGGTGGACTTGCCGGAGCCGGTCGAACCGACCAGCAGCAGCAGGCCGCGCTTTTCCATGATCAGGTCCGACAGCACGGGCGGCAGCCGCAAATCGGCCAACACCGGAATGGTGGCGGGTACGAAGCGGAAAACGGCGGAGATGGTGCCGCGCTGTTTGAAGGCCGACAAGCGGAAGCGACCCAGATTGGCCACCGAGACGCCCATGTTGAGCTCATTGGTGGCGGCCAGTTCGTCCATCTGCGCCGGGGAGGCGATTTCGGCCAGCATGGACTCGATGTTGCCCGGTTCGAGCTTCTGCTGGTTGATGGGTATGAGATTGCCGTTGATTTTGATGTGCACCGGCGAATTCACCGCGAAGAACATGTCCGACGCGTTTTTTTCCTTCATCAGCTGGAACAGGCGGTCCATGGCCATGATGCGCTCCTCAAAATCGACGGCGGCGGGCGCGTCCGACACCCGCCAGGGGCGGTTTAAATCCCGCGCAGCAGTTCGTTGATGCCGGTCTTGGCGCGGGTTTTGGCGTCGACGCGCTTGACGATGACGGCGCAGTACAGCGAGTACTTGCCGTCTTCCGATGGCAGGTTGCCCGAGACGACCACCGAGCCGGCCGGCACGCGGCCGTAGGTCACTTCGCCGGTGGCGCGGTCGTAGATCTTGGTCGACTGGCCGATGTACACGCCCATCGAGATGACCGAGTTTTCTTCGACGATCACGCCTTCGACGATTTCCGAGCGGGCGCCGATGAAGCAGTTGTCTTCGATGATGGTCGGATTGGCTTGCATCGGTTCCAGCACGCCGCCGATGCCGACGCCGCCCGACAGGTGGACGTTCTTGCCGATCTGCGCGCACGAACCGACGGTGGCCCAGGTGTCGACCATCGCGCCTTCATCGACGTAGGCGCCGATGTTGACGTACGAAGGCATCAGCACCACGTTCTTGGCGATGAAGGAACCGCGGCGCGCGACGGCCGGCGGCACCACGCGGAAGCCGCCCTTGGCGAAATCTTCCGGCGTGTAGTTGGCGAACTTGGTCGGTACCTTGTCGTAGAACTGCATGGTGCCGTCGGACGGCATCTGTACGTTGTTCTCCAGTCGGAAGGACAGCAGCACGGCTTTCTTGACCCACTGGTTCACCACCCAGTCGCCGGTGGTTTTTTCGGCCACGCGGATGGTGCCGGCGTCCAGGCCCGCGATCACGTGCGAGACCGCGTCGCGCAGTTCAGCGGCGCCGTTGGCCGGGTTGATGTTGGCGCGGTCGTCCCATGCCTGGTCGATGATTTGCTGGAGTTGTTGGGTCATGATGTTCGATCTTAAGAGTTGAGGCTTGATTATTTATTGAGGGCTTTGCAGAAGTCGACGATGCGCCTGGCCGCTTCCAGACCTTCTTCCGTTTCGGCGACGAGCGCCATGCGGATGCGGTTGCGGCCCGGATTGGCGCCGTGGGCGTCGCGCGCCAGATAGCTGCCCGGCAGTACCGTGACATTATATTCGGCGTACAGGCGCTGCGCGAATTCGGTGTCCGACAGGCCGGTGCGGCTGACGTCCGCCCACAGGTAGAAGCCGGCGTCCGGCAGTTCCACCGTCAGGACCTCCTGCAGCAGCGGCGTGATGGCGTTGAATTTCGCGCGGTATTTTTCGCGGTTCTGTTCGACGTGGGTTTCGTCGTTCCAGGCCGCGATCGAGGCAGCTTGCACGGAAGGGCTCATGGCTCCGCCGTGATAGGTGCGGTACAACAGGAATTTTTTCAGCACGTCGGCGTCGCCGGCCACGAAGCCCGAGCGCATGCCCGGCACGTTGGAGCGCTTCGACAGGCTGCTGAACACCACCAGGCGCGCGTATGGCTTGTCGACCGTCGACAGGCCCAGCGTGTGGGCCGCCTCCAGCGCGCCCAGCGGCGCCTGATCGCCGTGGAAGATCTCGGAGTAGCACTCGTCGGCGGCGATGATGAAGTTGTAGCGTTCGGACAGGGCGAACAGGTTCTCCCAGTCGGTCAGGGTCAGCACCGCGCCGGTCGGATTGCCCGGGGAGCACAGGAACAGCAGCGAGACGCGCTCCCAGACCGAGGCCGGGATGCTGTCGTAGTCGCAGCCGAAATTGCGGGCCGGGTCGGAGTTGACGAAGTACGGCTCGGCGCCGGCCAGGTAGGCGGCGCCTTCGTAGATCTGGTAAAACGGGTTGGGACACACCACCAGCGACTTGGCGGCGGGGTCGATCACTGTCTGGGCCAGCGCGAACAGGGCCTCGCGCGAGCCGTTCACCGGCAGCACCTGGGTGGCCGGATTGAGGGCGGGCAGGCCGTAGCGGCGTTCCAGCCAGCCGGCGATGGCGACGCGCAGCGCGTCCGAGCCGATCGTGGTCGGGTAGCTGGCCAGGCCGTCGACATTGTCGATCAGCGCCTGCTGGATG
>JBDSKP010000213.1:0-6323 GCA_039916925.1 Duganella sp. | reverse complement strand
CTTGTACCGGCTGGGGCCGGACGGCGCGTGGGAGCGCAAGGACGGCGTGGCCGGCCTGCCCGACGAGCCGCCGCGCGCCATGGCACACGCGGACGCGGCCGGCCTGTGGCTGGGCTATCCGCGCGGTCGCCTGTTGCACCTCGAGGACGGGCTGTGGCGGCGCTACGGTCCCGAACAAGGCGTCGGCGTCGGCATGGTCATGGCCGTGCACCTGCGCGGCGCCCACGTGTGGGTTGGCGGCGAGAACGGCCTGGCGCTGCGCCACGGCGACCGCTTCGTCGGCGTGACCGGCGCCGACGGCCAGGCCTTCGAAGGCCTCTCCGGCATCGCCGAGCTCGACGACGGCGACCTCTGGCTCAACGCCGCCGCCGGCCTGTTCCGCGTGCCGGCGGCCGAGATCGCCCGGCTGGGCGCGGGGCCCGGCCACCGCGTGCGCTACGAACGGCTCGACAGTCTCGACGGCCTCGAAGGCAACGCCCCGGTGCTGCTGCCGACGCCGTCGCTGATCGTGGCCGCCGACCGCCATTTGTGGCTCACGACAACGACCGGGGTGTTCCGCTTCGATCCCGCCCGCAGGCCGCCGCCACAGCCGGCGCCGCCGGTGCTGATCCGCGCCATCGGCGCGCCGGGCCGGTCGCGCCCGGCCTTGGCGGGGGTGCGCCTGGCGCCCGGCACCGGCACGCTGCAGGTCGATTACACGGCCCTGGCGCTGGCCATGCCGGAGCGGGTGCGCTTCCGCTACCGGCTGGCCGGCGTCGACCGCGACTGGCAGGACGCCGGGGCACGGCGCACCGCCTACTACAGCAACGTCGGACCGGGCGACTACCGCTTCGAGGTGATGGCCTCCAACTACGATGGCCAGTGGCCGCGCGAGCCCGGCTCGCTGGAATTCAGCATCGCGCCCACCGCCACCGAAACCTGGTGGTTCAAAAGCCTGTGCGCGCTGGCGCTGCTGACGGCCGGATGGCTGCTGTACCGCTGGCGCACGCGCCTGCTCGCCCTGCGGCTGGCCGGGCGGCTGGAGGAGCGCCTCCACGAACGCGAGCGCATCGCGCGCGAGTTGCACGACACGCTGCTGCAATCGGTGCAGGGATTGATCCTGCATGTGCACGCGGCGGCGACGCGGCTGCCGCCGCCAGAGCCGGCGCGCCTGTTGATCGAGAAGGCGCTGCTGCGCGCCGACGACGTGCTGCACGAGGGCCGCGAGCGGGTGCGCGACCTGCGCGGCCACGACACCTGCGCGCACGGATTGGCCGAGGCGCTGATGGCGGCGGGAGCCCATTCGCAGCCGCCGGACGCCCCGCCGCCGCGCCTGCTCGTGACCGGCAAGGCGCGCGCGCTGCATCCCATCGTGCAGGAGGAAGTGGTGGCGATCGCCGGCGAGGCCATCGCCAACGCCCACCGGCACGCTGCGGCGGGGCGTATCGACGTGCAATTGGACTACAGCGCGGCGGAGCTGCGTTTGTGCGTCATCGACGATGGCGTCGGCATCGCGCCGGACGTGATGGCGGCCGGGGGCCGGCACGAGCACTGGGGCTTTTCGGGGATGCGGGAACGGGCCGAACGGATCAAGGCCAGGCTGACGTTGCGCAGCCAGGTCGGCATGGGCACCGAATGGCGGCTGACGCTGGACGGAGGACTGGCCTATCGGACTGTGCGCCGGCGTTCCTGGTTCGGCGCCGATTAGCGCCGCCGGGTCGCGCCTGCCGGGTCACGCCTGATCGGACGACACCCGCATCGGATCGGCGCGATAGGCCCGCTCGCGGTACTCGAAATAATCGAAGTCCGCGTGCAAGCCGCCGCCGGCCATGTCCTGGCACGCCATGCCCACGAACGCGCCGGTGAAGTTGGGCTGCCCGGGCGCGTTGGCCTCGTCCGACAGGATGCTGGCGTCGAACTGCTGGGCCAGCCATTGCCAGTCGCCGCCGGCGAGCCGATAGCCGAAGTACAGCCGCTCCTCGTCCACCTCCACGCGCAGCTCCACCGGCGCGCCCGGCGGCAGCGCGAGCGGCGTCGTGAAGGTGTCCGTCTGCACATGGTTGGGCAGGCTGCTCATCACGCGCAAATGCTTGCCGACCACCTCGTCATGCGTGATGTACAGGTAATGGAACTTGGCGCCGCCGTAGTAGCAGACCAGCCCGGCCTGCTGCTGGTAATGCTCCGGCTCGAAATCGACCACCGTCGAGGCGCTGTAGCAATGCGACTGCTGCCGCCGCGCCACCAGCGCCTGGCGGAACTGGCTGCCCAGGCTTTCGCGGCCGTACAGGCGCAGATGGCCGAGCCGCGCGGTCAAGCTGAACAGCTCCTCCGGCCACGGCGTGCGCAGCCATTGGAAGGCCAACGGCAATTGCAGCGCGTCGAAGTCCTCGCGCGCCGGCTCGGCGGGCCAGCGGTGCTCCGGCAAGCCGGGCGCGGCCGCCTGCGGCTGGGCCGTGCCGCGCCCGTCGACGGTGCGCAGCCAGCCGTCCTCGCCCCACACGACCGGCTGGATCGCCGTCTCGCGCCCCAGCGTGCACGTGCCGCGATTGCGCAGCGGCCGCCCGCACAGATACACCATATAGGTCTGGCCGTCCCGGGTCTCCACCAGATCGGCGTGGCCGGCCCGCTGCAGCGCGGCATCGGGCCGGTTGCGCGAACTGAGGATGGTCTGGTCGGGATGCAACTCGTACGGCCCGAGCAGGTCGCGCGAGCGCGCCATCGTCACGCCGTGGTTCCAGCCGGTGCCGCCCTCGGCGGTGAGCAGGTAATAATAGCCGCCGCGCCGGTACAGGTGTGGCGCCTCGGTCAGCCCGTGCGCCGTGCCCTTGAAGATGTTCTCGCGGCGGCCGACCAGGCGCCCTTCCGTCGGCGAATACTCCTGCGCCACGATGCCGGCGAAACGGTTGCCGCCCGGACGGTGGTCCCACAGCTGGTTCAGCAGATACTTGCGGCCGTCGTCGTCATGGAACAGCGACGGATCGAAGCCGCTGCTGTTGAGATGCACCGGATCGGACCACGGGCCGTCGATGGCCGGGCTGGTCACCAGATAGTTGTGGAAGTCGCGCAACGAGGCGCTGCCGGCGGCGCCGCCGGTGGACGTGCGGCCGTAGCGCTTGACATCGGTGTAGATCAGCCAGAACAAGCCGTCGGCGTAAGTCAGGCACGGCGCCCACACGCCGCAGGAATCAGGCGCGCCCAGCATGTTGAGCTGGCTGGCGCGGGCGAGCGGGCGGCACAGCAAACGCCAGTTGACCAGGTCGCGCGAATGATGGATCTGCACGCCCGGATACCACTCGAAGGTCGACGTGGCGATGTAATAGTCATCCCCCACGCGCACGATGGAGGGATCGGGATTGAAGCCGGGCAGGATGGGATTTTGGATCATGCTGGTTTGACGATGGAGGGTTCTTGTTTGACGGTCGTCGGCTCACGCACCAGCGTCCACAACAGCAAGGCGGCCACGAGGTCGAGCACCGCCAGGCTGACAAAAAACGGCGTGTAGCCGACGCTGGCCATCAGGCCGCCGATCAACAGCGAAAAGATCAGCAGGCCCAGATTGCCGAAGGTGCCGCACATGCCGGCCACGGTGGCCACCTCGTTGCGCCGGAACAGGTCCGACGACATCGTGATGACGGTCACCGACAGCGTTTGGTGCGCGAAGCCGGCCAGGCTCAGCAAGGCGATCGCCGCGTAGGGGCTGTCGACGAAGCCGACAAACGCCACGCCCATCATCATGCAGGCGCCCAGGGTGAACGCGCCGCGCCGCGCGTTGATCAGGCGCACGCCGCGTTTTTGCAACGCCAGCACCACCACCGGCCCGAACATGCAGCCGAGGTCGGCGGCCAGGAACGGCAGCCAGGCGAACATCGCGATCTGCGCCAGATCGAAATGGCGCACCGTGGTCAGATACAGCGGCACCCAGAACGACAGCGTGCCCCAGGCCGGGTCGGCCAGAAAACGCGGCAGCGCGATGCCCCAGAAATTGCGCATCTTCAGGATGCTGACGATGGAGGGACGCTTGCCGTCGCCTTCCAGGTGGCGCTCCTGGCCGGCGGCGATGTGCTGCCGCTCGGCATCGGACAGGCGGCGGTGGCGCGCCGGCGCGTCGTACAGCAGCAGCCAGCCCGCCACCCATATCAGGCCCAGCGCGCCGGTGATCACGAACGCCGACTGCCAGTTGTAATGCAAGATGGCCCACACCACCAGCGGCGGCGCCAGCATGGAGCCGAACGAGGCGCCGATGTTGAAGATCCCGCCCGCCAAGCCGCGCTCCTGCGCCGGGAACCATTCGGACACGGCCTTCATGCCGGCGGGATTGGCCGACCCCTCCGCCAGCCCCAGCAGCGCGCGCAAGCCGGCCAGCGTCTGCCAGTTGGTGGCCATGCCGTGCGCCATGCAGATGACCGACCAGGCCGCCGCGAACATCGCGAAACCGTATTTCAGGCCGATCACGTCGAGGATGTAGCCGCACAACGGCTGCAGCATGATCGCGCCCTGGAAGGCGGCGGTGATGTACGAGTATTCCTTGGTACCGATGTTGAGCTCGGTGAGCAAGGTGGGCGCCGCCACCGCCAGCGTGCTGCGCGTCAGATAGTTGATGACCGCCCCCAGCATGATCAAACTGATCATCCACCAGCGTAATCCTTTGATCTTAGAGGCGAACATGTTTGCGCAATCATAAGCGAACGGGATGGCAACATTACCATAGTTCCGGCGGAAAATGATAGCGCAATCTTCGATCCGCGCGGCCGGCCAAGGTCGCCTTCGTCGAAATATTGCCGCGCAACAAAACGCTGTCGACGCACGCCATTTACTCTTAATAACGACAATTTTTAAGGAGGTAACCGTGAACAATTCTTCTCACCAGTCCCCACCAACGACGCCGGGAAACGACAAGAGACAATCAACTGCGACACGCACGAAGTGGATAGTTTTTGTTGTTCTGCTGACCATGCATGTATTTTTGACCTGGAAAGCCCTTCCATTCAACTGGCTGTTCCTGCACCCAAAACTCCCCTTCCCCACCCAAGCGAACTGAGCAAATCATGCTTTGTATCAATTTTGCACAGAAGCTATCAACTTAGCCCCCGCACGACTGAAATTGTATTGGTAATTCCTGAATGCAATTATTACAATGACTTTCCTCTCACTTTCAGTGGATTACAAACATGGCTAATTTCAACCTGACCACGGTCGCGCTGGCTCTCTCTCTCGCCGGCGCGGTGTCCACCGCTCAAGCCACCTCGGTAAGCTACACTTTTACCGCCGAAGTGAACTCGCTAGTCGCCACCACGGATGACGGCGGCTTTCACGATGTCGACTACGCCGAGTTAGCCGGGCGCCACATCGCGCGCGGGGAGAAATTAGTCGGCACCATCACGTACGACGCCGCCAGCGCCCAGTTCCTGCAAGACAGCGATCCCTCCACTCCTGGAACGGCCTACGACTACCGCCTGCCAACCTTCAAACTGGAATACAAACTGGCATCCGGCGGCTTCAGTTACGCCAGCGCCGAACCTGGCTTCGCGTCGGTCGTCAACGCGACGCCAAGTGACTCGCTGTCCTTCCAGAGCTTTATGTTCGCCCAGGACCACGGCATGGACCTGCGGGGCAACGCCTCGTTTGGCCTCGGCGACTTGGATGGCAAGCTGCTCAACTCCGCCGCGATGCCCGCCTCCATCAACACCTTGTTCCCCGGATTGTTGGCGCAATCCGGCTTCGGCGGCGGTCTGACGACGCTCGATGGCGCCGAATTCTTCTCATTTAGCGCACAACTGATGTCCCTGGCCCCTGCGGCGTCCCCATCGGCCGTACCTGAGCCAAGTACTTATATGATGATGTTCGCCGGCCTCGGCGCGGTGGGCTTCGCCGCGCGCCGCAAGCGTTCGTAACGGTAGCGCCTGACATCCCGGGCACCTTCGATTGAAAACGGGGGACCCGCGATTCGCTGCGGGGCCGGATCTAATATTTTTCTTTGTGAGCGTACGATGACGGTAATCCGGTGGGCGGCGGCATGGGCGTTGATGATGTGCAGTCTTTTGGCGCACGCGGACGGGCAGACCTTCAAGGTGACCACCCGGCCCGGCGTTGAGACCAGTGTCTATTGGGAAGGGCGGGAGGACGCCAAGGCGACGGTGTTCCTGTTCACCGGAGGGAATGGCGGCTACGGCAAAGTGGTCGACGGCAAGCCGAGCAGCCGCAACTTCCTGGCGCGCAGCGTGGCGCTGTTTTTGGCCGACGGCTTCAACGTCGCCATCTTCGGACTGCCCAGCGATACCCCGGCGCTCGACTACGGCGACCGCGTCAACGAAAAGCACCTTGCCGACGTGCGCGCGGCGCTGGAG
>JBDSKP010000212.1:0-1874 GCA_039916925.1 Duganella sp. | reverse complement strand
CACGCGGTCGCCCTGGTAGTTGACGATTTCGTCGCGCGTCAGGCGCAGCGTGCTGGGGAAAGGCTGCAGGGTGCGCCACAGCACGCCCTTGCCGGCCACCACGCAGAAGCGGCCGTTGGAGGCGAGTGGCTTTTTCATGCCGGCCAGCTGCTTGGTCTGGTCGAAGCGGCCGCACATGATGGCCGGCTTGGCCAGCATGGCCTGGATCTTCGCGATCGGCGCGGCCGCCTGCGCGGGGTTGAACAGCGCCAGCGCGGCCGCCAGCAAAACGGTTTTCATCTTATTCATACAGGCTCGATTCCCAGTTTTTCGAACAGCACCGGCGGCGACACGAAGCACATCTCCCTGGTCGCGAGATCGACGGCGACCATGGTGGTGGTGGCGCGGTTCAGGCGCTTGCCGGTTTCGGCGTCGGTGATCAGATAGTCGATCTTCAAACGGTTTTCCCATTCGACGATATCGGCGCGCAGCTTGAGCTTCTGGCCGAAGGTGGCCGAGCCGACATAGCGCAGCTGCATGTCGATCACCGGCCAGGAGTAGCCCGATGCCTTCATCTGCGGGTAGTTGTAGTCTATCTTGTCCAGCAAAGCGCAGCGCACGACTTCCAGATACTTGACGTAGCGGCCGTGCCAGACGATCTCCATCGGGTCCAGGTCGAAGAACTGCACCTGCATCTCGACTTCCGCGAACCAGCGGCTATCCTTGTTAGTCCTGCGCATACAAGTCCCATGATTTGGCGCGGATGCGCTCCAGCAGCAGGCGCAGGTCCGGTTCCAGGCGGCGGTCTTCCTCGACCGCCTTGATGTCGGCGCCCAGCGCCTCCTGCATCGCCGCCAGCGGGGCGTGCGGGCGAAGCTCGGGACTCACCTTGCAACGCAGCCAGACGCCCTGGCGCACCGTGATCAGCAACGCGGCGACCACCTGCTCCGTCAATTCCAGCACGCGCAGGCAGTCGCGCGCGGCGATGGTGCCCATGCTGACCTTGTCCTGGTTGTGGCATTCGGTCGAGCGCGAGAACACCGACGCCGGCATCGTCAGCTTGAGCGCTTCGGCGGTCCACGCCGAGGCGCTGATCTGCAGCGCCTTGAGGCCGTGGTTGATCGCCGCGCGCGGACCGGTGGCGCCGGACAGGTTGGCCGGCAAGCCGTGGTTGTAGCGGCTATCGACCAGCAGCGCCATCTGGCGGTCCAGCAGGTCGGCCAGGTTGGCGACGGCGTTCTTCATGCCGTCCATCGCGAAGGCGATATGACCGCCGTAGAAATGGCCGCCGTGCAGCACGCGCTCGTTGTCGGCGTCGATCAACGGATTGTCGTTGGCGCTGTTGAGCTCGTTCTCGATCGACGTGCGGAAGAACGGCATGGCGTCGGCCAGCACGCCGATCACGTGCGGCGCGCAGCGGATCGAATAGCGGTCCTGCAGGCGCTTGCCGTTGCGCTCCCATTGGTCGGTCGGCAGGTCGGCGCGCAGCCAGGCGGCCACCTGCTGCATGCCGCCGTGCGGCTTGACGGAGAACAGCACCTCGTCGAAGTGGTGGGCGTTGCCGTCCATCGCGAACGACGCCATCGCCGTGATGCGGGTGGTCAGCTTGACCAGGTATTCGGCGCGGTCGTAGGCCATGCAGGCCAGCGCGGTCATG
Organism: Duganella sp.; assembly: GCA_039916925.1. Lineage (GTDB taxonomy): Bacteria > Pseudomonadota > Gammaproteobacteria > Burkholderiales > Burkholderiaceae_D > Rugamonas. Next base: position 238 of record JBDSKP010000212.1, on the reverse strand, counting down.
ACGGCGGTGCCGTTCATGATTGCCAGCCCCTCCTTTGGCCGCAGCTGCAGCGGTGTGATGCCGGCTTCGCGCAATGCCTGCGCGGCCGGCACCTGCACGCCGTCGCGCCAGACTTCGCGCTCGCCGCACAGCACCGCCGCCACATACGACAGCGGCGTCAGGTCGCCGCTGGCGCCGACCGAGCCCTCCGACGGGATCAGCGGCAGCAGGCCGGCGTCGAGCAGGCGGGTGATCTGCA
>JBDSKP010000211.1:0-6645 GCA_039916925.1 Duganella sp. | reverse complement strand
GGCGGCCACGCGCGGGCCGCCCGGCCGCCTGTGAACCTTGGTGGCGAGGGCGGCGGCGTCCTCCTTGCTGGTGTCCTCGACCCGCGCCAGCGCTTCGCCTCTGGCGAGCGACGCCTGCAGCTTCAGGACGATGCCTTCGAATTCCGCTTTCGAGGCGGCGTATTCCTTTTTGCTGGCATATTGTCGGTACTGCTCGATCGTGGCCTGGTCGGCGATCTGCGATTTGACGTAGGCGGCGGTGTTGCCCAGTTGTTCGCCGTATGCCTCGCCGTACAGCGCCTGCAAGGCGCGGTTGCCCCAGCTGGAGTCGCCTCCGCCGTTGCCGCGCAGGTCGAAGACGATCCACGCGGCGTGCTTGAGCGCGGCCAGTTGTGGATACAGCGCCGTGTAGGCGTCGCCTGAGGTGCCGCCGTTGAAGGTCGGCATGCCGACCCATTGCTTGTCGGCCGCCAGCCGGTGCAGGCCGATCGGCTTGGCCTTTGCCTTGTAGCTTTTGCGCACCGCGTCGAGGCGCGCCTCGCCGATGCCGTCGGCCACCGGGCGCAGCGGCAAATCGTATTGGCGCGTGGAGCCGCCGACCTGTTCGACCGTGCATTGCTTCGGCGTCCAGCCGAGGCCGGTGTCGAACATCGCCGCGCGGGCCAGTTCGCTGAGCGTGGTCGCGTACTCAAGGCTGTGGTTGCTGAAGGGGGCGACATTGCTTTTGAGGTAGGTGCCGATCCAGACGTTGTCGCAGCTCTGCACGACGGCGCCGCGCGGCGGTAGCGCTTGCGGCCAGTTCGGTTCCGACCAGACGACGCGGAATTTGCCGTCGACGTGATCGAGCACGATGCCGGTCCAGGCCGTGGTGTTCAGGCCGAGCCGGATGCCAGTGTGCGGATCGCCGAAGCCGCTGATGAAGCGCACCAGCGCGCGCTTGTAGTCCTGCTCGGTTTTAGCGGCGGCCGCCTCCAGCATGCCGGCGCGGGCGCCGGCCTCCAGCGGGGCGGTGACGTCGATCTGACCGCTGACGCTGCCGGCATGGCTGCTGCGTATCTTGTCGATGGCGAACTTCATGTCTGCCTGGGCGATGGCGCTCCAGTCGGTGGCGCCGAAGCACGGTGCGGCGAATGCTGCGAACGCCAGGGGAAGGAGATTGAGGCGATGCTTTTTGTGGGCGGTCATGAACGATCGAGTCGGCAAAGTTGAGTTGACAAGATAGTAACCGATGCCAGTCGGTCGATACAAACGAGGATGTTTTGCGAGGGGGTGATTCGCTATTGATGTGCATCAGACGCGATGCGTCTGGCGATGACAGACTATCAGTCCTACCCAAGTGACCAAATGAGGAAAGCAGCATGTCGCTCATCGTGGACTTTGTCCTGCCATGCTGTCCGGCCATTCAGGAAGGCTTTGATCGGGATGGCGATGCGGACTACGGGCGCCTGGTCCGTGCGTACTCAAACGGTTTGATTTCCAATGCGGAACGTGAAGAGGCGCGCGCTTTGCTGGGGCTTCGCAATAAGGTTGTCGACGACGGCGACGCCGCAGTGGCAACTGAAGATTGTCTACAACTGAGGCAAATGATTCAGCGGACGATCGATCAGATCGCGCCGGTCGAGGCGCCCGGGACCGCGCAGCACGTCGAGGCATGACGCTAATGCCACTAAGTGAAGTTGATTTTCGTAGGGCGGATTAGTAATCGGCCCTCGATGAGCCGCCGATGACGCATGCATGGCCGATTACGCTACGCTAATCTGCCCTACGTGATTCCGATGTCCGCTTAAGTTAGCGGCATTCAGGCATGACGCGGTCTTGTCATTCGACGATCATCCGCCTGCCGGACTCGACCAGACCTTCATCGTTTGCACCGCCAGCAGTTTGCACTGTCCGCCGACGTTGACGTAGGTGCGCATGAATTGATAGCGGTTGGCGCGCCAGGTTTTGCCGTCGGCGTTCCATTGCTCGACCGTGCTGAGGCCGCGCAGCACGACCGTGTCGCCGGCGACATGGGCCTGGACATCGCTGGTCGTGCGCGATTTGTGCACGACGGCGGGCTTCTTCGAGCGCGCCAGCACCGTCGCCTTGTCTTCCGTCTGCGACGCCAGGTTGTGCACCCAGACGTAGTCGTCCGCCAGCCAGCGGTCGAGGAAGGCGACGTCGCCGACTCGCAGCGCTTCCTCGTACTGGCGGTCGCGCTCGATCAGGTCGGCCGCCGGCAGGCAGGGCGCGGCCAGCGCGCCGACAGACAGCGCCCAGCCGAACCCCAGCACGCCGGCTTTCATTTCGACGGCACCTTGGTGATTTCCACTTCCCAGTCCACGCCCGATTCGATCTTGTGCTTGGCGGCGTAGTTGCCTTGGCTGATGGCCACGGCCACGTCCAGCAGGCTGTTGAGGTAGACCAGCGGCTTGCCCTTGGCGACGCCGCCGAAAGTGTGCTCGAACGGTGCGATCACCTTGTCGACCTGTTTGCCGTTGTGCAGGATGCGTACCTGCACCTGTTCGTGCAGGCCCACTTTCAGCTCGTCGAACAGCGCTTTCGGGATGTTGGTCCAGACGTTGCCGTATTTGACGTCCAGCACCGGGATGATGCCGCGGATGGTGGCGCCGTTGCGCACGGCCTTCTGGTATGGGATCTTGACCACCGATTCGCTCGGCAGCACCGGGCCGACCTGCTCGTAGGTGATGGCGCCCGACGCCAGGCGTGCGCCGACGTAGGCGTAGACGTCGCGGCCATGGAAGGTGTACGACTCGCCCGAGCCGGCCAGGCGGTTGACCTTCTCGTCGATCTCGCGCAGTTCGGCCACCCCGTCGCGCTCGGCGATCAGGGTGAACTGGCCGTTGTCGGGGCCGACGAAGTAGCGGCCTTCCCGGGTCTTGAGCACCACCGACTTGCGCGCCGTGCCGACCCCGGGGTCGATTACCGAGACGAACACGCTGCCCTTGGGCCAGTAGTTGGCGGTCTGGTACAGGCGGTAGCCGCCGAGCCAGATGTCGTAGTCGGGGATGTTGTGGGTCAGGTCCGAGACGTGCAGGGTCGGGTCGACCCCGTAGGCGACGCCGTGCATCGCCGAGACGGCGCCGTCCGAGGTGCCGAAGTCGGACATCAACACCAGCGCGTTCTTGGCATCAGTGGCGTAGGCTTGGGCGGCCATCAAAGTACCGAGGCAGACGGTGGCGAGCAGTTTGGAGAGCTTCATGTTTTCCCTGAAAGATTTTTAGCTTAGAAAGTGTAGCGCAGGCGGCCGTGGAAATAGGCGCCGTTGAGACCGATCGGATTAATAAAATTGTACGGCAGCGCGCCGCCATGGGTGGCGTCGTTGGTCTGGCGCACGCGCTGCGGGTAGCGGTCCAGGATGTTGTCGCCGCCGACGACGACGGTCAGCTGTTTGGTCAGCTTGTACTGCGCCGGCGCCGTCGCGGTGTCGAACACGGTGCGGTTGCGGGCACGCGAGCCGACCACGGTGACCTGGTCGATGGCGGCGGTGTCGGTGGTGGGCGTTTGCTGCGCGCGGGCGGCTGGCAGCGAGGCCGATCGCGAATATGCTTATTTAACCCGCACGGCCAACCAGGGTCGTACCCCACCTCGGGGTACGACCCTTAAGCGGTGACGCATGCGTATCGCCAAAAGCGGGGTCGGGTTTAATCGGGGAAGCGCTCGTTGATGGCGACCGCCTTGTCGATGTTTTGCACCAGCAAATCGACATACACCGGGTCGAGGTGCTGGCCGGCCACCTCGCGCAGGTGCTCGACCACCTTGTCGACCGGCCAGGCGTCCTTGTAGCAGCGCTTGTGCATCAGCGCGTCGAACACGTCGGCGACGGCGACGATGCGCGCGTACAGGTGGATGTCGTGGCCCTTGAGCCCCTGCGGATAGCCGCTGCCGTCGAATTTCTCGTGGTGCTGGTGGGCGATGACGGCGGCCGCCTTGAGGATGGGCCGCTGCGAGCCGTCCAGGATCGACAGGCCGACCGCCGGGTGCTGCTTCATGATTTCCCATTCGGCCGCGTCGAGCTTGCCCGGCTTGAGCAGCACCGCGTCCGGCGTGGCGATCTTGCCGATGTCGTGCATCGGCGCGGCGTGGCGCAGCACCGCCGTCTCGTCCTCGGGCAGGCCGGCGGCGGTGGCCAGCAGGTGGCACACCTCGGCCATGCGGCGCACGTGGTTGCCCGCCTCGTTCGAGCGCGATTCGACGACGTCGCCCAGGCGCAGGATCAGCTCGGCCTGGGTGTCGGTGATCTCCTGCGTCAGCAGGATGTTGTCGAAGGCGATGGCGACGCCGGAGCAGAACACCTCCAGCAGCTTGGTGTCGATCTCCGAGATCTCCTCGACGCCTTTGAGGATCAGCAGCGAGGCCTTGCCGCGGTTGTTGGGGAAGTAGCCGATGTAGGTGTCGCCCTCGACGCGCGAGATCTTGTTGCTCTTGGCGACGTCGAGCTGGGCCAGCACGGCCTCGCTCAGCAGCGTGCCGTCCTCGTCGCCGATCTGCGCCAGCACCTCGTATTCATGCTCGCCGCCGAACGCGGTGGCGCCGCGCAGGCGCAGCAGCATGCTGTGCTCGAGGCGCAGCAGCGCCACCACCTGCTGCAGCAGGCCGTTGGCGAAGTCCTTCAGGTTGCGTTGCTGGAAGATGTGGGCCGAGGCGGCGATCACCCGCTCGAGGCCTTCGCGGTAGTTGGCCTGCGACCGGCGCGCTTCCTCGACCTTCATGATGTCGCGGTAGGCGCGCAGCGCGGCGAAGGTCGTGGTGAACAGTTTGGTGCGGTCGAGCTCGGTCTTTTCCTTGTAGTCGTTGATGTCGTAGTTGACGATCACGCGCTCCTCCGGCGCCTGGCCGGGCTGGCCGGTGCGCAGCACGATGCGGGTGAACTGGTTGTTGAGGTCTTCGCGCATCCAGCGCGCCACCTCCAGGCCGCTGTCCTCCTTTTCCATCACCACGTCGAGGAACACCAGCGCGATGTCGGTTTCGCGCGCCAGCACCTCCTTGGCCTCGGCGCCGCTGTAGGCGTGCACGAAGGTCAGGGCGCGGCCGTCGAGGCGGAAGCGGCTCAGCGTGAGCTTGGTGATGTCGTGGATGTCCGGTTCGTCATCGACTAACAGAACTTTCCACGGTGCTAACTTGGGCGAAGCAGATGACAAAAAGGACATAAGAGGACGTTCCGCTAAATGACGCTATGGATTAATTTTCGATTGTAGTCGTCTCCCACGTCATTAACAACAGGCAATAAAAATTCCTGTTGCTTTGCACAACACTACGGGCGGGGACGGCGCGATGTTAGTTTTACGTAACACTACGTATAAGCTAAACAATACTTTGATTCGGACAATATTGCTATGCCGATGTGAAAGATTTTAATGCGGGGGAGGAGAGGGAGATGTCGCGGAATTACCTAGGAATCACGTAGGGCGGATTAGCGTAGCGTAATCCGCCATTGCACGCGTCGCGGCGGCGCCCGCAATGGCGGATTACGGCGTTCCGCCTAATCCGCCTTACGTAACCGTGGTGATTAGCCCAACGTCGGCAAGCCGGTCAGATAGCCGACCGCCGCGCCGTAGCGGTCGCGGTAGTTGGCGCGGATCAGCGGGTCCAGCGTCGCTTGCACCTTGCCGTGCAGCGCCGCCTCCCAGTCGCCCGGATGCTGGAAGTTGCTCATGATGTAGGCGAAGCCGTTGATGTCGTCCACCGCGTGCAGCCCGGTCGATTCCGCCCCCGACGGCGCCGACAGCACCCGCGTCAACGTCTTGGTGTCGACGTTGTACGCCCACAGGAAGTTGTTGACGTGCAGGGCGCTGTCCTCGCCGATGAACAAGGTGCGCAGCTTTTCCGAGAACTTGATGTTGTCCGGATTGGCGATCTTGTCCGGATTGGCCAGGTTGCCCAGCGCGTCGGCCGCCGGCAGGTCCTCGCCCACCAGCATGGCGGCCATGTCGACCGGCACCCATTCGCTGTTGATGGCCGCGCCGCTGTCGTCGACCTGGCCCGCCTTCAGGTTCAGCGCATAGACGGCGCCGGCGTTCGGACCCTTGATCGCGATGCCGCCCGAGCCGTTGGTCATGGCCGGCTGGATGTAGCTCATCGCGCTGTAGGCGATCTTGTCCTTGGCGTTGACGGTGGTGCCTTCCATCTTGGTGAAGCCCAGGCTGCCGCCCTTGAACGCGGCGTAGCGGTGCGTCTCCAGGAAGGCGGCCGCCTTCTCCATGCCGGGGACGATCTTGATCCAGTTGGTCTTGCCGCTGAACGGGATCTTGGTGTAGCTGGCGTCGGCCGGATCGACGGTCTTGACCGACAGGATGTCGGCCGCCTTGAGCGTGTCGGCCAGCGCCTTGATCTCGGCGCTGTTGGCCTTGCCCAGCTTGATCCATTTGAGGTCGGCCGAGCCGCCGTTGTCGGCGGTTTTCTGCAGCCATTTGGCGACGTACAAGGTCCCGCTCGACAAGTCGCGCGCCGTGTCGGCGACGAACATGAACAGGCCGCCGTTGGTGGCGTCGTCGCCCATCAGCGCGGTGCGCTCGTCGGGCATGACCTGCACCAGCTCGTGCGAGATGCGGCCCATGCAGTAGTGCTTCTTGACGCTGCCGGTACCGTCCGGGTTGACGGTGATCTCCGGCATGTGGCCGTAGTGGTAAGGGTTGGCCTTGGTGGCGTCGCCGTACAGGTTGGTGC
>JBDSKP010000210.1:0-2996 GCA_039916925.1 Duganella sp. | reverse complement strand
CATGATGGACTCCTTTCGTCAGAACATGATCGGCATCTTGAAGGACCATGCTACTGAAAGCCCGCCAGGGATGTCGCACGGCTGCCGCGCCGTCACGCCGGCCGGGCCAGCAGCGCTTCTATCTCGGCAAGCAACGCCGGCATCGAGTCCACCACCCGGTAGGCGCCGGGGAAATCGTGGCCGCGCGTGAGCGCGTTGCGCACCACGATGCAGCGGATGCCGGCCGCCGTCGCCGCCCGCAGGCCGCGCGGCGAATCCTCGACCACCAGCGCGTCGGCCGCCGCCACGCCCAGCCGCTCCAGCCCCAGCAGATACGGCTCCGGCGACGGCTTGCTGTTGGCGTAGGATTCGTGCGTGAGCACGAATTCGAAGTGGCGGCGCAGCGGCAGGCGCTGGTGGATGATGTCGAAATGCTCGCGCAGCGAACTGGTGACCACGCCCATGCGCACGCGCGGCGCCAGGCTGGCCAGCACCTCGGCCACGCCGTCGACGGCCGGGATATGCTCGGACGCCAGGCGGCGCGCGTGGATGCGGTTGCGATGCGCGCGCCGCTCCGCCATCCGCGCCGCGCCGATGGCAGGCTCCAGCAAATGCCAGGCGCCGCAACTGTCGGCCAGATACAGGTCGAAAAAGTGCTGCTCCGTCAACTCCAGGCCAAGCGGTCTGAACAATTCCCGGTTGGCCTCGTAAAACAGCCGTTCGGTGTCCACCAGCACGCCGTCGTTGTCCCACAAAATCGCTTGCAGCATACTACGCATCCTTGTAAAGGCCGGCGGGCAAGCTGTGTCGGCCCCGGCGACACCGATTGTACCCGCCGGCCTGGATCGCGGTGCAGTGGTCGCCGACTAACCCGCCAGGTCGATCTCCATGCCGTCATAGGCGGAAACCACCTCCAGCGGCGTCTCGCCGGTGGCGTCGGCGTAGCGCCGGGTCTCGGCCAGCACGCCGGAGATGCGCGCGTCGTCGTAGATCGGCTCGTGGTGGAACAGGCACAGCGTGCGCACGCCGGCCAGGCGGCACAGCTCCACCCCCACCGCGCCGCTCGAATGGCCCCAATCGGCCTTGGCCGAGACGCACTCGGCCAGCGAATACATCGCGTCGAAGATCACCAGGTCGGCGTCGCGGAAGAACTCGACGAACGCGCCGCGCCCGGCGGCGTCGTCAAGCTTGTGTTCGGAGTCGGTGCTGTAGACCATGGCCTGCCCGTCCCGCTCCAGTCGGTAGCCGTACGAATCGCCGTGGTGCAGCTGGCGCTTGGCCGTCACCGTCACGTCCTTGACCATCACCGGCACGCCCGGCTCCATGCGCACGAATTCGATGGTCGCCGCCAGCTGGTCGAAGCCGACCGGGAAGCCGATCGGCTCCTGCTGGCGCCGGAACGCCGTCTCCAGCTCCGCGTGGCAGCCGTAGATGACGATGCGGTTGCCCGGGATGTACGCCGGCGTAAAGAACGGAAAGCCCATGATGTGGTCCCAGTGCAGATGGGACATGAACACGTGGTAGGTCTGCGGCTTGCCCGGGCCGTAGCGCGCCAGCTTGGCGCCGGCCAGCGGCCGCGCGCCGGAACCCAGGTCGAGGATGATGTGGTCGCTGGTGGCCGCCGGGTCCCAGGCCTCGACCTCGACGCAGCTGGAATTGCCGCCATAGGTGCCCCGCACGTCGAAACCCAGGTCGTTGTCGACGTACGACGCGACCTTCTCGACGGTATCGAGATCGCGTCCGATCGCCCCCTCCAGCGCGGCGACCAGCTTGGCGCGGATATGGCGGTGGTTCAGCGACACCGGCAGCGAGCCGCGCGCGCCCCAGATACGGGCTTTCATGAGGCGAATTCCATGGCGGGGCGAAGGTCCAGTGCGGTGAAGGCGGCGTTAGTAGGAAAAATATCGTGACAACAGGGCAACGAGTGGTATCACTCAGACAGCATATTTTGCATTTTGACACCTTTTTGTGCGATATGCAATGCGGAAATCGCCGCCGGGTCCGTGCTATTCTTCGCCCTCGCCGCCCCGGCGGCAATCGAGCCCTTTTTTCCGCCAAACGCCAGCCCAATCCCCAGCCATGTCACCGAACCAATTCTTCAAGCTCGCCGAGCACGGCACTAACATCCGGACCGAGGTGGTCGCCGGCGTGACCACCTTCCTGACGATGGCCTACATCATCTTCGTCAACCCGGCCATCCTGGGCGACGCCGGGCTGCCCAAGGACGCGGTGTTCGTCGCCACCTGCGTGGCGGCGGCGCTGGGCACGCTGATCATGGGCCTGTACGCCAACTACCCGATCGGCATGGCGCCGGGCATGGGCTTGAACGCCTATTTCGCCTACGCCGTGGTGCTGGGCATGGGCGTGCCGTGGCAGACGGCGCTCGGCGCCGTGTTCATCTCCGGCTGCCTGTTCATCGTCGTCAGCGTGTTCAAGGTGCGCGAGCATATCGTCAACGGCATACCGCACTCGCTGCGGGTCGCCATCACCGTCGGCCTGGGCCTGTTCCTGGCGCTGATCGCGATGAAAAGCGCCGGCCTGGTGGTGGCCAATCCGGCGACGCTGGTCACCGTCGGCAATATGCACGATCCGCACACCTTGATGGCCATCTTCGGCTTCCTGCTGATCGTCACGCTGGACCGGCTGCGGGTGCCGGGCGCGCTGTTGATCGGCATCGTCGCCGTCACCGTGCTGAGCTTTTTCTTCGGCGGCAACACCTTCAAGGGCTTCATGTCGCTGCCGCCGTCGATCGCGCCGACCTTGTTCCACTTCGACCTGGCGGGCGCCATCTCGATGGGATTGTTCAACGTGGTGCTGGTGTTCTTCCTGGTGGAGCTGTTCGACGCCACCGGCACCTTGATGGGCGTGGCCAGCCGCGCCGGCCTGCTGGTCAACGGCAAGATGGAGCGCCTGAACAAGGCGCTGCTGGCCGACAGCTGCGCCATCGTGGCCGGCTCCATGCTGGGCACGTCGAGCACCACCGCGTACCTGGAGAGCGCGGCCGGCGTGCAGGCCGG
>JBDSKP010000209.1:0-4153 GCA_039916925.1 Duganella sp. | reverse complement strand
GCGCGCCGAGCACCTCCCACAACGGGGTCATGTGATGCTGGTCGATGCGCCGGTAAAAGTCCTGGCGGGCGCCGTTGTCCTGGTTCATATCGGGTCTCCTTGGTTGTTCGTGTTCAGATCGGGCTGGCGTAGAAGGCGTCCGCGTAGACATGTTCGGGTGCCACGCCGCGCCGCTTGACCAGCATCGCGGCCGCCTCCACCATCGGCGGCGCCCCGCACAGGTAGGCCCGCCAGCCGGCCAGGCTGCCCCAGTCGGCGCCGACGGCGGCGGTGACCACGCCTTCGCGCCAGCGCGGATCGTCGTTGCCGGTGCTGACCACGATGTGCAGGTGCAGGTTGGCGTGGCGCTCGCGCAGCTGTTCCAGCCACGCCAGGCCATAGACGTCGCGCGGGGTACGCACGCCGAAATACAGGTGGATCGGCTGGCTCATGCCCTCGGCCAGGGCGGCGCGCACGATCGACAGCACCGGCGCCAGGCCGGTGCCGCCGGCCACGCACAGCATCGGCCCCTCGTGCTTGCGGCGCAGGTAGGCAGTGCCCATCGGGCCGCTCACGCGCACCGCGTCCCCCACCGCCAGCGCCTGCTCGATATGGCCGGTGACGCGGCCGCCCGGCACCAGCCGCACGTGGAATTCCAGCTCGTCGTCGCCCGGGACGTTGGCCATCGAATAGGGGCGGACCAGCTCCGGTCCGAATTGCAGGCTGGCGTACTGGCCTGGCGAGAACGCCAGCGGCTTGGCCGGCTTGAGGCGCAGGCGGCGGATATCGTGCGTCATCGGCTCGATCGCCAGCACGGTGGCCTTGATGATGCGCGCCGGGTGGGTCACCAGCTCGTCCGGCTCGGGCACCTCGATCACGCAGTTGCCGGTCACGCTAGTCATACAGGCCAGCACGTAGCCCTCGTCATTGGGGGCGGTGATCTTGGCCTCGCGGCCCATCTCGTGCACCTCGCCCCGCAGCACCTTGCAGCGGCAGGTGCCGCAGCGCCCTGCCGTGCAGCTGTAGGAGATGGGAACCTGGTGCTCGCGCAGGACGGTGAGCAAATTGTCGCCCGCCTCCACATGCAAGGTGCGTCCCAACGGTTGCACGACTAGTTCCATGACTGTTGCCCTGTCTATCTAATTGATAGGCAAAGTATAGAAACACGGGTAATATAAATAAATAGCATTTCGGGAATGCATCACATCACTGCCAGCAATATTACTCACGCCATGGAACTGAAAGAGATCGACCTCAACCTGCTACTCGTGTTCGACCGCCTGCTTGCCGAGCGGCGGGTGTCGAAGGTGGCGGAGTCGCTGGGCATGACGCAGCCCGGCGTCAGCAACGCGCTCAAGCGCATGCGGTTGCTGCTGGGGGATGAATTGTTCGTGCGCACGGCGCGCGGCATGGAACCGACACCGTACGCGCTGGGGCTGGCCGAGCCGATCGGCTACGCGCTGTCGACCATCCACGATGCGCTCAACGAGGTCGGGCATTTCGATCCGGCCACCAGCGACCGCAAGTTCACACTCGGCATCACCGACACCGGCGAGATGTACTTCCTGCCGCGGCTGATGACGGTGCTGCGCCAGCACGCGCCAGGCGTCTCGCTGAGCACCGTGCGCAACACGGCGGTCAACCTGCAGGATGAGATGGAAGCCGGCCATGTCGACCTGGCCATCGGCCTGCTGCCACAGCTGAAGACCGGATACTTCCAGCGCCGCCTGTTCCGGCAACGCTATGTGTGCATGTTCCGCCAGCAGCATCCGCTCGACAAGGAGTCGATGACGGTGGACGAGTTCCGCGACGCCGACCATGTGTCGGTGGTGTCGGCCGGCACCGGCCACGCCATCGCCGACCTGGCCATCGAGCGCCAGGGCATCAAACGCAAAATCGGCCTGACGGTGCCGCACTTTGTCGCGGTGGGCCACATCCTGTCGAACAGCACGATGATCGCCACCGTGCCCGAACGCTACGCGATGGCCTGCGTGGAACCGTTCAGGCTGCGCTACATCACCCATCCGCTGGAGCTGCCGGAGATTAACATCAACGTGTTCTGGCACGCCAAGTTCAACAAGGACCCGGCCAACCAATGGCTGCGCAGTCTGATCTTCGACAACTTCGCCGACGGGCGGGACAAGCCCTAATCACGCACCATCCGCGCCACGACCTTGCCCCTGGCCCGGCCCTGCTGCAGATAAGCCAGGGCCTCGACCGCCTCGGCGAACGGGAACACCTTGTCGATCCTCGGACGAACACGCCCGCTCTCGAGCAGCTTGCCGATCTCGGCGAGCTGGCCGCCGTCCGGGCGGACGAACATGAACCCGTAGTCCGCGCCGCGCGCGCCAGGCCGATGATCTTGCGGCTCAACAGGCCGAGCACGAAGCGCATGAAGAAGTTCATGCCGCGCCCGCGCGCGAAGGCGGCGTCCGGTCACGCCGGTGCCTTCGAGCTCTTGCGCCAAGCCACGGCTGAACGCGACGACGAAGGCCTTGGTGCCGCTGTAGACCGAGCTGACGGGCAAAGTATGCAAGCCCAGCACGGAGGCGACGTTAATGATGGTGCCCTCCTTGCGCTGCTTGAAGCCGGACAGCACGGCGTGCGTCAGCCTGGTCAGCGCCTGGATGTTGAGCGCCAGCTGGGACGACCAGTCCTGCTCGGAGCTGTCGCCGACCGGCGCCAGGCGGGCGAGGCCGGCGTTGTTGACCAGCACCGAGACGGAGCCAAAAAGACCCGGGGTCGCGGGTCGCGTCGATTCGTTAGTTCTTGGTGAAACTGAAATCGTCGACATTGATCCAGTTGCCGGCGTTCGCCACCTGATACATGCCGATGGTGGCCTTACCGTTGGTCACCTGGATGTTGGGGATGGTGACCTGAGTCCAGCTCGGGATCGCCGTGTTGATGCTTGACACGAGCTCGGTGCCGCCAAAGTTCTTGACGTAGATGCGGGCGATGCTCTGGCCGCCGCTGCTCTTGACCCAGGCGGACAGCGTGTAGGTGCCGTTCGGCAGCCCGGTCAAATCCTGATAGCGGCTGGCCGAATACGCGGCGGTATGGTATTGCTCGGCGTTCCAGCGCCCCGTGTGCCCGCGCAGCAGATTGTTATTCGGGTTGGCATCGGTCAGATTGGTCCAAGTGCTCCAGCCGGCCAGCGCGTTCTGGCGCACCCGGTCGGCCTCGAAGCTCGGATTGATCGCGTAGTTGTTACCCGCGCCGACAGTCCACGTGCCGGTCGCCGCGTCCAGGTTGAACTGGCTCAGCGAATTGAAATGCGGCGTGGTGCCGTTGAACGACAGCGGCACCCACTGGTTGTAGCCGATGCCGTTGCCGGCGAAATCGCTCCAGCGGTCGCCCGCGTACAGCACCATGCTGGCGCTGCTGCCGTTGACCTGAATGAAGAAGCCGCTCTGCGACACATGGGAGAAGTCGCCCTGCGAACCGTCCAGCACGAACTCGGCGGTGTACGGACCGTTGATGGCGTTGGCCGATCGGCAGTAGGTCTGCGACGCGTTCCATCCGTGCAACTCCGACGAGCAGAAATAGTAGACGCCGCTATGCTTGAACAAGGCGTTGCCCTCCCGGCCCGCGCTGTTGAGCGCGATGTTGACGGCCGGCTCGATGTAGAGCGAATCGGAGGCCCGGATCCGCGCCACGTACGAGCGCCCGCGGCCGTTGGAGTTGCTGAAAATCAGATACGAGGCGCCGTCATCGTCCGTATAGATCGTCTGGTCGCCGGTGGCCGGCGTCACCACATTCGTGATCTGCGGCTGGATGTGGTCGAACACGAAGGGGCCGACCGGCGTGTTGCTGGTGGCGAACAGCACGCCGTTGCCCAGGGTCGCCGAGCCGATCTGCGTGATCAGCACGTATTTTTTCGTGTTGGCGTTGTAGACCACGCCCAGGCGGCCGATCCAGTTGGCCGGCTCCCACGGTCCGCCGACCGGGCCGGCGGAGGCGGCGTTGCCCTCGAACTTCCAGGTGGCCAGGTCGGTCGACGAGTACACGGTGACGGCGTTGAAGCCGGTGTTGCTGTTGGACGAAACCGGATTGGCCGCGTACGTCACCGCCCCGTCGTATTTGACGCCGTACCAGTAATAGGTGGCGCCGACCTTGAGGATGCCGCCGCCCTGCGAATAGATCGGGTTGTTGCTCGTATCCTTCCAGAACGTAT
>JBDSKP010000208.1:0-3276 GCA_039916925.1 Duganella sp. | reverse complement strand
GGCGCCGTCGTCAGGTAGGGACGATCAGCGCTCGCCCTTGAAGGTCTCGCGGCCCACTTCGACCGTGGTGGTGCCGTCGGTCAACCAGATCTGGCCGTCCTGGATCGTGCATTGCAGCTGCATCGAGCGCTGCGCCATGCTGGCCAGTTGCTCGGTGGCGTCGGCGTTCAGATTGATCACGGTCAGGTTCTTGCAGCGCTCGACCTTGTTGGCCAGCGACTTCCACCAGATATGACTGGTGGCCGCGTAACTGTACACATACACGTGCTCCGAACGGCCGCTGGCCTTCAGGATCACCTTCTCGTCCGGCTGGCCGACCTCGATCCACAACTGGATCGCGCCGGTCAAGTCCTTCTGCCAGATGTCCGGCTCTTCGACGTCGAACAAGCCCTTGGTGAACGTCAGCGCCTCGTTGGCGTGGATCGCGAACGCCACCAGCCGCACCATCATGCGCTCGTCGGTCTCGGACGGGTGGCGCGCCAGGGTCAGCGACTGGGTCTCGTAGAAATTGCGGTCCATGTCCGCGATCTGCAGGTCGGCTTTGTAAATTGTTGCTTTGAGGGCCATCGGTAAATCTCTTCGTTTCTATTTTATTCTGTTATTTGAACACGACAGTCTTGTCGCCGTTTTGCAAAATGCGGTGCTCGACGAACCACTTCACGGCGCGCGCCAGCACCACGCACTCGACGTCGCGGCCGATGGCCGACAAGGTCTCGGCGTTCATCGAATGGTCGACCCGCTCGACGTCCTGCTCGATGATCGGACCTTCGTCCAGATCGCCTGTGACGAAGTGCGCGGTCGCGCCGATCAGCTTGACGCCGCGGTGATGCGCCTGCGCATACGGCTTGGCACCCTTGAAGCTTGGCAGGAAGGAATGGTGAATATTGATCGCCTTCCCTTTCAACGCCGTGCATAAGCCGGGCGACAGGATCTGCATGTACCGCGCCAGCACCACCAGGTCGATCTTGTGGGTCTCCATCAACTCGATGATCTTGGCTTCCTGCGCCAGTTTGGCTTCCTGCGGCGCGCCGGCGGCCAGCGGCAGGTGGTGAAACGGAATGTTGTAGCTAGCGGCCAGCTGGTAGAAATCCATGTGGTTCGACACGATCGCCGGGATCTCCACCGGCAGCAATCCGCTCTTGTAGCGGAACAGCAGATCGTTCAGGCAATGGCCGATCTTCGACACCATCAACATCACGCGCGGTTTGTAGTGCGCGTCACGCATATGGAAGGCCAGTTGCATCTCGGCCGCCAGCAGGCCGAAATCGGCGCGCAGCAGCTCGTCGTTGATGGCGCGGTCTTCCAGCGCGAAGTGCACCCGCATGAAGAACAGGCGCGACTCGCTGTCGCCGAACTGCGCCGAATCGATGATGTTGCAGCCGTGATCGGCCAAAAAACCCGAAACGCGATGAACGATGCCGCGCTGGTCGTGGCAGGAAAAACTCAGGATGTATTCGGGATTTGCGGGTTTAGTCATGGCCATCACAGTAAATTTCGATATCAACGGAACAATAACAAGGCCGGTATTGTCGCACGGCTGGGCGCATCCGGTAAAACTAGAACGATCGTGCAATTTTTGAACCTTCCCGCCCGACCGGCGTCTATCTGTGTGCCAACCACCCCGCCGTGCCGAGCGCACGGCGTCTTTTTAAACAAAGCACACGATCCATGTCGCGGTACCACGCCGCGAGCCCATTGCGCCACTAGTCAGCCGGGCCGGCGAGCCGGCTTACGTGGAACTTCCACCACCCTTGCACCTCTAACCACACAGAGCGGCGGTTAGCGTCGCAGCTCCCCATCCCGACGGAACCACCAGTACCCACCAGGAGGAAGTTATGGCAAGTAACAGCAATAACCCAGGAAACGACCAGCCAAAGCCGAAAGGCACCGCCAAGCGCGGTTTTGCGGCGATGGATGAAGCCACCCAGCGCGCCATCGCCAGCAAGGGCGGACAAGCCGCCCACCAAAAAGGAACGGCACACGAATTCGACTCGGAAGAGGCGCGCAAGGCCGGCCAAAAAGGCGGCGAGGCGGTCAGCCGCGACCGCGAGCATATGGCGCAGATCGGCCGTAAAGGTGGCGAAAGCCGCCAGTCCGCCGCCCGCGCCAATGCCGAAAAAAACGCCGCCGCCGGCACCGCCCGCGGCGGCGGCTCGGAACAATCGACCAAGGGAGGCAGCCGTCAGGGCAAGGACTCGGGCGGCTAGCATCGATGAATGTTGATCACACCGGGGCGGACGGACGGGCAAGGCCGCCCATCCGCCCTACGCCGGCGTGCCGATGATGACGCTCGATGCCTTGAAGACGGCGATGACCTCGCTGCCGACCGCCAGCGCCAGCGCATCGCCGCTCTCGCGGGTGACGATGGCGGCGACGACACCGCCGCCGCGCAACTCGATACTGACCTCCGTATTGACGGTGCCCGCCACCAGGCGCGTGACCTTGCCTGCCAGCTGATTGCGGGCCGACAAGCGCGCCGTCCCCATCTCCGCCACCACGATCACCGACGAGGCCTTGATCAACGCGAACGCATCGGCACCCACGGTCAGACTGAGGCTGTCGCTGCTGTCTCGCGTGATGGTGGCGACGATATGCTGGCCGCCGGCGATCTCCAGCGTGATCTCGTCGTTGACGGCGCCCTCCTTCAAGTCGACCACCTTGCCGCTGAACTGGTTGCGCGCGCTGGTTTTCATCTTCATCCTTTGTATCAGTAGAAAATCATCGGCCAGCGCGGACGACTGCCCGCTCAGATGCGCGACAAACTTGCGGTGCTCTTCGTCAATCTTACGGAAGTTTTCAACCAACTGCGCGCCGCGTGGAGTCAACCGTGTGCCCCCCCCGCCCTTGCCGCCGGCGACCCGCTCCAGCAGTGGCTCGCCGGCCAGATTGTTCATCGCCTCGATCGCGTCCCATGCGCCTTTGTAGCTCATGCCCACCGCCTTGGCCGCGCTGGTGATCGAGCCGGTCGAGGCGATCGCCTCCAGCAAGGCCACGCGCTCGTGGCCGCCCAGCTTCCGGCCATCGACGGTCATCCAGACGTCGCCTTGCAATGCCATGGTCGGTTTCAAGATAATTGCTCCCCGGCGTAGACGATGCGCCCCTGCTCCATGCGCAGCACGTGGTCGCCGAACACCCTGGCGTCCTCGGGATCGTGGGTGATTAAAATCATCGGTATCGCCAGCTTGCGCTGCAGCGCATCGAGTTCGGCGCGCATGCGGTCGCGCAGGTCGTGGTCCAGCGCCGCGAACGGTTCGTCCAGCAACAGCGCATCCGGCT
>JBDSKP010000207.1:0-1634 GCA_039916925.1 Duganella sp. | reverse complement strand
GGTTTCGGTGGCCGGCTTCATGATGATCTCGGCCACCTCGGCCTTGAATCCGGCCGCCTCGAGCGCGTCCTTGACGGCCGCGAAGTCGTGCGGGCCGCACAGCACTTCAAAGCCGCCTTCCTCGTCGGCGACGACATCCTCGGCGCCCGCTTCGAGCGCCACTTCCATCAGCGCGTCCTCGTCGGTGCCGGGCGCGAACAGGACCTGGCCGCAGTGCTTGAACATGAAAGCGACCGAGCCCTCGTTGCCCATGTTGCCGCCGTTTTTATTGAAGGCGTTGCGGACCTCGGCCACGGTGCGCACGCGGTTGTCGGTCATGCAGTCGACGATGATGGCGGCGCCGCCGATGCCGTAGCCCTCGTAGCGGACCTCCTCGTAGGCCGCGCCGTCCTCGCCGCCGGTGCCGCGGGTGATCGCGCGCTGCACGTTATCCTTCGGCATATTGGCGTCGGCCGCCTTGTCAACGGCCAGGCGCAGGCGCGGATTGGTCTGGATGTCGCCGCCGCCCATGCGCGAGGCGACGGTGATTTCCTTGATCAGACGTGTCCAGATCTTGCCACGTTTGGCGTCGGTCGCGGCCTTTTTGTGCTTGATATTGGCCCATTTGCTGTGTCCAGCCATGTTCAGTCTTCCTTCGGCGCGGTTTGTTCGGTTGTTGATAGTCGTTGCTATGCGGTGAGGGCGATATTTTACCATAGTCGGGGGTGGCAAAACCGGGCGGACAACCCTCGGGACGCCGCGTCGTCGCCGCCGGTGTTGGTGTGGGGGGCGGCCCCCACGGGGACTCGGCGTCCCCGTCCGACCCCGCCGTGGCTTGGGGGGGGGGGGCCAGCTTTCACCGCCAAAGCCGGTTTGCCGTACAATTCGCATATGGACAAAAGCATAACTAGCCCGGCGCGCGCGGCCTATCTGGGCGGGCTGGGAATCGCCATCGGCGGCGCGGTGCTGTTCTCGACCAAGGCCATCGTCGCCAAGCTGCTGTACCGCTACCAGCTCGACGCCGTCGCCGTGCTGGCGTTCCGCATGCTCTTTTCGCTGCCGGTGTTCGCCGCCGTCGCCGTGTGGAAGATGCGCACGGAGGCGCCACTGTCGACGGCCGACCGCTGGCGCCTGATCGGCCTGGGGCTGGTCGGCTACTACCTGTCCAGTTTTCTCGATTTTCTGGGGCTGCAGTACATCACGGTCGGCCTCGAGCGGCTGATCCTGTTCCTGACGCCGACCTTCGTGCTGCTGATCAGCTCCACCTTGCTCAAGCAGCACATCAGCGGCAGGCGGTGGCTGGCGCTGTTCATATCCTACTGCGGCATCGTGTTCGTGTTCGTGCACGACCTGGGCAACGGCGGCGACAACGTGGCGCTGGGCGCGACCTTGGTGCTGGGATCGGCCGCCGCCTATGCGATCTACCTGCTGCTGTCGGGCGAAATGGTCAAGCGCCTCGGCGCGCTGCGGCTGGTGTCGTACGCGATGTGCGTCTCGAGCGTCGCCTGCGTCGCCCAGTTCCTCGTGCTGCGGCCGGTGTCGGCGCTGGTGCAGCCGATGCAGGTGTACGGCCTGTCGCTGGCCAACGGCATATTTTGCACGGTGATGCCGGTGTTTATGACGATGGCCGCCGTCGAGCGCATCGGCGCCGGCGC
>JBDSKP010000206.1:0-2789 GCA_039916925.1 Duganella sp. | reverse complement strand
ACGTCGGCGCCTTCACCGTGACCGGGCCGCCCTTGACGGTCTGACCGGTGCAGGAAGGCCGGCAGAAGAACTCGGCGCCCGACAGGTTGGCCAGAATGATCTTGTCCTTCGGCAGCGTGGCCGCCAGCTTCACCGCGTACGCCAGCGCGTGCGACGATTCCAGCGCCGGGATGATGCCTTCGATGTGACAACAATCGTGGAAGGCCTGCAGCGCCTCGTCGTCGGTGATGGAGACGTACTCGGCGCGGCCGATATCCTTCAGGTACGCATGCTCCGGCCCCACGCCCGGATAGTCGAGGCCGGCCGAGACCGAATGCGTCTCGATGATCTGGCCATTCTCGTCCTGCAGCAGGTAGGTGCGGTTGCCGTGCAACACGCCCGGATAGCCCTTGGTCAGCGAGGCCGCGTGCTTGACGCCGTCGAGCCCCTCGCCCGCCGCCTCGACGCCGATCAGGCGCACCTGTTTCTGGTCGATGTACGGGTAGAAGATGCCCATCGCGTTCGAGCCGCCGCCGATGCAGGCCAGCACGTAGTCCGGCTGGCGGCCGGTCATTTCCGGCATCTGCACCAGGCATTCCTCGCCGATCACCGACTGGAAGTCGCGCACCAGCATCGGATACGGATGCGGGCCGGCCACGGTGCCGATGATGTAGAAGGTGTTTTCGATGTTGGTGACCCAGTCCCGCATGGCCTCGTTGAGCGCGTCCTTGAGCGTCTTCGAACCGGACTCGACCGGCACGACCGTCGCCCCGAGCAATTTCATGCGGTAGACGTTCTGCGCCTGGCGCTTGACGTCCTCGCTGCCCATGTAGACCACGCACTCGAGGCCGAAACGGGCGCAGATGGTGGCCGTGGCGACGCCGTGCTGGCCGGCGCCGGTCTCGGCGATGACGCGCGGCTTGCCCATGCGCCTGGCCAGCAGCGCCTGGCCGATGACGTTGTTGATCTTGTGGGCGCCGGTGTGGTTCAGGTCCTCGCGCTTGAAGTAGATTTGCGCGCCGCCGGCCAGCTCGGACCAGCGCTTGGCGTGGTAGATCGGCGACGGCCGGCCGACGAAGTGCTTCAATTCATAGCGGAATTCCTCGAGGAATTCGGGGTCCTTGCTGTAGCGCTCGTAGGCCTCGTTCAGCTCGGCCAGCGCGTAGGTCAGCGTTTCGGCCACGAACGAGCCGCCGTACGGGCCGAAGTGGCCGGTGGCGTTGGGCAGGTCGTAATCCTTGGCGTGGAACAGGGGCGCGGCGGCGCCGATCTCAGGTAGTGCTTTCATGGTGGGTTTCGCTTTCAATCATGTCATCTCCGGCCCGCACCGCCGCGACGAAGGCGGCGATCTTGCGGGCGTCCTTGATCCCCTTGGACGCTTCGACACCACTGCTGATGTCGACGGCGTAGGGGCGTACACCGGCCACCGCGTCAGTCGCGTTGTGTACGCTCAAGCCACCACTTAAAACGACCCGAGGCGCGAGATCTTTTGGAATGAGAGACCAATCAAAACCCTTTCCTGCGCCACCGTAGGCGTCCACATACGTATCCAGCAACAAACTGGTGAACAAGGGACTGGCGGCGCGGCATAGTTGTTCGTATTCTAGCAAATCGGACGGCAGGGTGTCAGGTTTGACGCGAAACACACGCATGAACTGGCGTCCGGCGGCGGCGGCGATGGCGGCCGACTGGGCTATCGTCTCGTCGCCGTGCAGCTGGATCAGCGCGATCGGCGCCACTTTGACGGTGGCGGCCACCTCCTCCGGCGTGGCGTTGACGAACAGCCCGGTGCAGGTGATGAACGGCGGCACGGCGGCGATCAGCGCCGCCGCTTGCTCCGGCGTCACGTAGCGCGGGCTTTTCGGGTAGAACACGAAACCGATGGCGTCGGCGCCGGCGGCCACGGCGGCTTGCACGTCTTCCACGCGGGTCAGGCCGCAGATTTTGATACGGGTGCGTGGCATGCGATGTTTCCTTTAAAACCAGGGCAAGGCGCTGGCAGTCTCCAGCGGCAATTCCCATTTGGGGTCGTAGTCGATTTTGGCCAGGTACAGGCCGTCCGGCATGAAGGTCGGCGCGGCGGCGTGGCGGTCCTTGGTTTCCAGCAGTTGGCCCAGCCATTCCGGCTTTTCACGCCCGGTGCCGATGTAGACCAGCGAGCCGACCAGGTTGCGCACCATGTGGTGCAGGAAGGCGTTGGCGGTGATGGTGAACACCACCAGCTCGCCGACGCGCTTGATCTGGATGTCGTGCATCAGCTTGACCGGCGACTTGGCCTGGCATTGGGCCGCGCGGAAGGCGGTGAAGTCGTGCCAGCCCAGCAGCGGCTGCACCGCTTGCCGCATCAGCTCGACATCAAGCGGACGGAAGCAGAATCCGGCGCGCCCTTCAAGCAACGGCGAGCGGATCGGATTGTTGTACAACACATAGTGATAAGTACGGGCGCGGGCGCTGAAGCGGGCGTGAAAGAAATCGTTGACGCTCGGGTCGCCCGGTAATTCCCTGGCCCAGCGCACGGCGATCGACGGCGGCAAAAAGGCGTTGACGCCACGCACCCAGGAATGGGTGTCGCGGGTCAGGTCGGTGTCGAAATGGACTACTTGTTCCAGCGCGTGAACGCCGGTGTCGGTACGGCCGGCGCAAGTGGTCGCAAGGCGCACCGTGGCGAACTTTTCGAGCGCCTGCTCCAGCTTGTCCTGCACCGTTTGGCCGTCCTCCTGCTTCTGGTAGCCGTGCCAGGCAGTGCCGTCGTACTGGACGCCGATTGCTATGCGTTTCAATTGCTGCCCGATGTGATGATTGAGCCTGGC
>JBDSKP010000205.1:0-5195 GCA_039916925.1 Duganella sp. | reverse complement strand
CGATGGAAAAATCGATCACTTCCTCGCCGTCGGCCCTCATCGCCTCGACCCGGCCGTGCATGGCCGTGGTCGCGAGGGGCCTGGAACGAGCTATGCGTTGGGAGATTTCCATCTTGATATATCCCTGAGGCAAGTGTTTCGATTGATTATTTTACTGCAGTTATACCGGGAGCCACGCACGGATGACGCCGTCTGGCGTCGGATGGTATCCTTCCCAAGTTAACCATCAAGGATTGTATGAAGTTACCAACAAAAACGACCTCAATACAGCCCGCCGCGATCGCCGCCGCCGTCGCGCTGGCCCTGGCTTCCTCCGCGCGGGCCCAGGACATCATCAAAATCGGCCACGTGGCGGCCACGTCGGGCCCGATCGCCCACCTGGGCAAGGACAACGAAAACGGCGCCCGCATGGCGGTCGAAGAGCTGAACGCCAAAGGGGTGGTCATCGGTGGCAAAAAGTACAAGATCGTGCTGCAGGCGGAAGACGACGCCGCCGATCCGAAGCAGGGCACGGCGGCCGCGCAAAAACTGGTCGACGCCGGCGTGCAGGGCGTGATCGGGCACGAGACGTCGGGTACCAGCATCCCGGCCTCGCGGATTTACTACGACGCCGGCATTCCGCAGATTTCGCCGTCGGCCAGCAACCCGCAATACACGCGCCAGCGCTACAACACCACCTTCCGCAACATCGCCAACGACGAGCAGCTGGGCGCCGCGCTGGCGCGTTACGCGGTGCAAAGCGTCAAGGCCAAGCGCATCGCCGTCATCGACGACCGCACCGCCTACGGCAAGGGGCTGGCCGATGAATTCATCAAGAACGTCAAGCGCGGCGGCGTGGCGTCCGGATCGGCCGTCGTGTCGACCCAGTTCACCAACGACAAGGCCACCGACTTCAGCGCCATCCTGACGGCGATCAAGGCGACCAGGCCGGATATGATTTTCTTCGGCGGCATGGACGCGGTGGCCGGCCCGATGCTGCGCCAGATGAAGCAGCTGGCGATCCCGATCAAGTTCATGGGTGGCGACGGCATGTGCTCGGACTCGGTGCCCAGGTTGGCCGGCGACGCCATGAGCGACGGCCAGGTGATCTGCGCGGAGGCGGGAGGGGTCGAGCCGTCGCAGGAAAAAGGCATGGCCGATTTCCGCGTGGCGTACAAGAAGCGCTATGGGATCGAGGTGCAGACGTACGCGCCGTACACCTACGACGCGTTGATGACGATGGTGGCGGCGATGCGCAAGGCCGGCTCGCCGGAACCGGCCAGGTATCTGCCGGAGCTGGCCAGGATCCAGTACAAGGGCGTGACCGGCAATATCGCGTTCGACGCGCGCGGCGACGTGCGCGATGGCGTGCTGACGATTTACACCTTCAAGAACGGCCGCCGCGATAAGCTGGCGGTGGTTAAGTAGGGCGGATTAGCGTAGCGTAATCCGCCATGTATGCGCCGTCGGCGGCTCAAAGATGGGGGATTACGGCGTTCCGCCTAATCCGCCCCACGTGGTTTAGATGAATCACGCGCCCGGTGGCGGGCCGCCGCCGGGACCCATGCGCGGGCCGCCGTAACCGCCACCTTCGCGCTCCCCCGTGCCGCCGGCGCCGCCGAAACGGTACGACAAACCCACATAAAACACCCGCCCGTCGAACCTGCGCGTGCTGGTCTCCCGCAGTGTCGTGCTATTGATCACCGTCTCCATCTTGTTTTGATTCAGCACGTCGGTGACGTTGGCCACCATGCTCAGTCGCGGCGTCAACGCGTGGCGCGCGCTCAGGTTGAGGGTGCGGTTCGGCGAGCGGTAGCCCTGGCCCGACAAGGTCTTGCCCATCATCTGCAGCGCCATCTGCAGCTGCGTGGCGGAGCTGTACTGGTAGTTCAGCCGAACGCGCCCGCTCAGCGAGTTGGCCGTGCGCGTGCTGTAGACGCCCGTGTCGTCCTGCGAGCGCTGCTCGCTGCGCGCCAGGTTGCCGCTGCCGTTGATCGTCAACGTGGGCAGCGGTTTGCCGCTGATCGTGAATTCGAGCCCGCTGGCGTGGCTGCCTTCGCCGTTTTGTTTGGTGGTCAGCAGCACGTTGTCGGCGATGAAGTAGCGGTAGTCGACGATGGCGTCCGAATCCTCGCGGTAGTAGGCGCGCAGGTTGGTCTCCAGGCCGGCCACCTTGGTCTCGTAGCCGACTTCGAACGAATCGGTCTTGGTCGGCATCAGATGCGGATTGCCGGCCGAGACGTTGAATTCGTCGCGGTAGACCTGGTAGGGATTGAGGTCGCTGGCGCCGGGGCGGCGGATGCGGCGCGCGTAGGCGAAGCGCAGATTGGTCGTTTCGTTGACCTTGTAGGTGGCGAACAGGCTGGGGATGAAGTTGACGTAGGTGTTCTTGTCGTCGGTGCCGCTGGTGATCTGGCGGATGTCCATGTCGGTGTACTCGGTGCGCAGGCCGGCCAGCGCGCCCCAGTTCTCGCTCAGGCGCATCTGGTAGGAGCCGTACACCGCCAGCACCGTCTCGTCGACCTCGAAGCGGTTGCTGCGCGCCGGGTTGACGATGGCGACCGACGTCAGCGGATCGATATCGGTGTACAAGGTGTCGAAGCCGCTCTTGGTGCTGGCCGCCTTGTAGCCGGCCTTGGCCGAGCCACCCCACAGCGGGCGCTCGTAGTCGCCGGTGAAATCGACCACCTTGATGGTGGTGTCGCTGTGCTGGAAGGCGCGCGTGTCGGCCATGCCGGGCGTGGCGTAATCGTTGGCGTAGTCGCTGTCGTTGTCGTTGTCCGACGACGAGACGCGCAGGTCGATTTTGAGCGTCTCGCCGGGCAGCGCGCCCTTGTGGTCGTAGCGTCCGCCCCAGCTGTAGTTCTTGCTGTCGCCGTTGCGCAGGGTCGTGCGCGTGTAGTCGCTGGCCGGGATGAACCTGGTGGCACCGTTGGCGTAGATGTCCGTGCCGCGCTGGTCGTTGGTGCGGCCATTGTAGGAGGCGCTGGCGGTCAAGGTGTCGGTCTGGTTGAGGTTGTAGCTCAGCGTGCCGTTTGCCCCGAGCATGTCGTTGAGGCCCTTGCCGACCGACGACTGGCTGCTGTGGACGAATTGGCCGGTGGCCGGCTCGAGCCGGTCGCGGCTGACTTCGGCGGTCGAGTTGCGGCCGTCGTGGCGCACGTTGAGGCCGCCCTGGAAGCCCCAGGCACCCTCGTTATAGCTGCCGTTGACGGCGCTGTTGTAGCGGCCGTCCTTGCCGGCGTTGGCGTTGACGGTGGCGAAGCCGCCCGGTTTGCGGTTGCGCCGCATCACCAGGTTGAGGATGGGGCCGCCGCCGCCCTCGTTGCCGAACTGGGCGCCGGGGTTGTTGATGACCTCGACCGATTCGATATCGTCGGCGCCCATGGCCTGCAGCGCGGCGCCGCGGTTCTCGCCCTGCAGCATCGCCGACGGCTTGCCGTCGACCAGGATTTGCACATTGGTGCTGCCGCGCAAGGTGACGGTGCCGTCCGGATCGACGGCCACCGACGGCACGTTGTTGAGGGCGTCGGCGGCGGTGCCGTTGGTGCTGGAGACGTCGGATTTGACGTCATACACCTGGCGGTCGATGCGGTTGGTGGGGCGCTCGCCGGCGACGGTAACGGACGGCACGACGGCCGACTCCTTTGGTTTCGCCGTGACCGGCTTGGTGTCGGCGGTGGATTGGGCCAGCGCGCCGAGCGGGACGGCCAGCAGCACCCCGAGGGAGCCGCCGGTCAGGCACTGGGACAGGAGTTTCTTTTGTTTCTTAGGCATTATGCTGGCGGGCCGCCGGGCGGCGCCGTCTTATTCGACGTTGGAAGCTTGCTATTTTACAGAAGGCGGACGTCAAATATTTCCATTTACAAATCTTTACCAATATGAAGCCTCACCGCGCCACGCGAGCACCGCACGGGGGTCAAGTCTAACATTCATACACGGGCTAAGCCATCCGGTGCCGTCTTAGATGAGTTCGTGTCTGAATGTTAGACTTGACCCCCCTGTTGTTCGGCAGAGCCGTATCGGCGCCACGGGGCGGCGCGGGCGCGATAAAATGGCGCCAAGGAGAACGACCATGGCACAAGGCATCGCACACATCGGCAGGGATACTTATAAGACGGCGATCAAGGTCGGCGGCCACGCGCTGACCGGCGACGAGCCGGCGCGCAACGGCGGCACCAACACCGGTCCGGCGCCGTACGACTTCGTGCTGGCCGGGCTGGGCGCTTGCACGGCGATCACGTTGCGCATGTACGCCGACCGCAAGCAGTGGCCGATGGAGGCGGTGGACGTGGGGCTGCACCTGGCGCCGGCCGCCGACGGCGCGTTGCTGATCAAACGGGTGCTGACCTTCCACGGCGCGCTCGACGCCGATCAAATCGCCCGCATGGCGGAAATCGCCGAGAAGACACCGGTGACGCTGACGCTCAAGGGCGGCGTGCGCATCGATACGACTGTCGGCTGATACCCCCAGTCCGCCATCCAGTCGTTGAACTGGATCAGGAGATCCCACGGCCTCAAGTGGAACCAAATCGCGCTTCGCTTCATCTAACTGAGGCAAGTTGAGCCATACCGATGGTTTTTGTTCGATTTGATGTTCTTACCCAAGGGCTTGATATGAACCTGACTACACATCTGGCGGGACTGCTCGGCGTCGCCGCCAGTCTCGGCGCGTCGGCCGCGCCGCAAACGGCCGACACCGGCATCATGCATTTTCCCAACGTCACGGTGGCCGCCCAGTCGCCGCCGGAGCAGGAGCGAGCGGCGCCGCCGGGCGGCGGCGTGATGGCCTATAAAGACCCCGAGACCGGCAAGCTGACCGGCCCCACGCCCCGGCAGGCGGCGGCGTTGAACGGTCCGCCCCGCAGCGCCGCCACTGCGGGCGCCACGCCCAAACCTTCGCTCACCCGGCTGCCGAACGGCGGTGTCGCCGTGATGCTCGACGAGCGCCACCAGCGCCACGCCGTCGCGCGCAAGGACGCCGACGGCAAACTCAGCGAAACTTGCGAACCGCAAAGCCAGACGGGGGAACGTCATGAAAAATAAACTGATCGCCATTTGCGGCGCGGTGGCCATGCTGTGCTGCTCGGCCGGCTGGGCGGCGGCCCCCCTCGCCATCGTCAACGGCGATCCGGCCGGCTTCGGCTTCAACGATCCGACGCCGGTGGCGCCCGTCGGCGGCAACACCGGCACCACCCTGGGCGCGCAGCGCCTCA
>JBDSKP010000204.1:0-1686 GCA_039916925.1 Duganella sp. | reverse complement strand
ACAGGTCGACCAGCGAGACGTTGATGGTCGGCACGCGGATCGCGAAACCGTCCAGCTTGCCGTTCAGTTCCGGCAGCACCAGGCCGACCGCGGCGGCGGCGCCGGTCTTGGTCGGGATCATGCTCATCGTGGCCGAACGGGCGCGGCGCAGGTCTTCGTGCATCACGTCCGACAGCACCTGGTCGTTGGTGTAGGCGTGCACGGTCGTCATCAGGCCGGTTTCCAGGCCGATCGCGTCGTTCAACGGCTTGACCAGCGGGGCCAGGCAGTTGGTGGTGCACGAGGCGTTCGAGATCACGGTGTCGGTCGACTTCAGCACGTTCTGGTTGACGCCGTACACGATGGTGGCGTCGACGTCCTTGCCGCCCGGTGCCGAAATGATGACTTTCTTGGCGCCGCCCTTCAGGTGGGCCGAGGCCTTCTCTTTGGTGGTGAAGAAGCCAGTGCACTCGAGCACCACGTCCACGCCCAGGTCGCCCCACGGGATTTCAGCCGGGTTGCGCTGCGCGAACACGCGGATCACGTCGCCGTTGACGATCATGTTGTCGCCGTCGACTTCCACCGTGCCGGGGAACTTGCCGTGAGCGGTGTCGTAACGGGTCAGGTGGGCGTTCGACTTGGCGTCGCCCAGGTCGTTGATGGCCACGATCTGGATGTCTTGCTTTTTGCCACCTTCGTAGAAAGCGCGCAATACATTGCGGCCGATACGGCCGTAGCCGTTGATTGCAACTTTGATCGTCATACTCTGCTCCTGATTAAAAAAATAAGGTAGTCCGGTCTGCAATTATAGATTATGCAATGACCAGTTTGACTTTCGCCACGACGTTTTCCACGGTGAAGCCGAAATGCTTGAACAGCACGCCGGCCGGGGCCGATTCGCCGAAGGTGTCGATGCCAACCACGGCGCCTTCCAGGCCGACGTATTTGTACCAGAAATCGGTCACGCCGGCCTCGATGGCCACACGCGGTATGCCTTTGGTCAACACGGCCGCCTTGTAGGCGGCGTCCTGGCGGTCGAACACGTCGGTCGACGGCATCGACACCACGCGCGCGGCGATGCCCTCGGCGGCCAGCGCGGAGGCGGCGGCGACGGCCAGCTCGACTTCCGAACCGGTGGCGATCAGGGTGACCTTGGCGTCGGCCACTTCGCTCAGCACGTAGCCGCCGCGGGCGACGTCGGCGATCTGCTGTGGCGTGCGCTCCTGGTATGGCAGGTTCTGGCGCGAGAAGATCAACGTCGACGGGCCGTTCTTGCGCTTGACCGCCTCGCCCCACGCCACCGCCGATTCGACGGTGTCGCACGGACGCCAGTTGTCCAGGTTGGGGATCAGGCGCATCGACGAGATGTGCTCGACCGACTGGTGGGTCGGGCCGTCCTCGCCCAGGCCGATCGAATCGTGGGTGAACACGAAGATCGAGCGCAGCTTCATCAAGGCGGCCATGCGCAGCGCGTTGCGGCTGTAGTCGGAGAACGTCAGGAAGGTCGCGCCGAACGGAATGTAGCCGCCGTGCAAGGTGATGCCGTTCATGATCGCGCTCATGCCGAATTCGCGCACGCCGTAGTTGACGTGGTTGCCCGGCTTGCCCGAACGGACCGGAATCGATTCCTTCCAGTTGGTCAGGTTCGAGCTGGTCAGGTCGGCCGAGCCGCCCAGGAATTCCGGCAACACCGGCGCCAGCGCCTGG
>JBDSKP010000203.1:0-4030 GCA_039916925.1 Duganella sp. | reverse complement strand
TGCGGCGCGCCGCTCCAGCCTTGACGGGACCGATGCAAACGGCACGAGACAAGATCCGCGAACTGCGGGCCCTGCAT
Organism: Duganella sp.; assembly: GCA_039916925.1. Classification (GTDB taxonomy): domain Bacteria; phylum Pseudomonadota; class Gammaproteobacteria; order Burkholderiales; family Burkholderiaceae_D; genus Rugamonas. Next base: position 3,953 of record JBDSKP010000203.1, on the reverse strand, counting down.
GAAGACGGCCTGTTAAGCCAGCAGGAATTCGACAGCCGCAAAAATGCCATCCTGGATGCGGAGTACGCGCCGCCGGGAGGCAGCGCCACGCCCGTCCAGATGCCGGTGCGCCAGGGCACGGAGCTCGGCCTGATGTCCGGCCAGGAAATCGGCCCGCAGAACCGCCGCTACCGGCTGGAGCGCCTGATCGGCATGGGCGGCATGGGGCAGGTGTGGCAGGCCACCGACCTGGCCACGCACGCGGAGCTGGGTCATAGCGAGATGGTGGCGCTCAAGATCCTGCCGCCGCAGCTCACCCAAAGCGCCACACACGCCAAGCTGCTGATCGAGGAAGCGACGCAGGCGCGCAAGCTGGCGCATGAAAACATCGTCCGCGTCTACGAGTGGGCGCAGGACCCGGCCACCTCCAGCTATTTCATCATCATGGAGTACCTGGAAGGCCAGGACCTGGATGCCTACCTGGCCGCGCAAGGGCCGCTGCCGCTGGATGCTGTGTTCAAGCTGTTGTCGCCGGTCGGCGACGCGCTGCAGTACGCGTGGGAAAAGCACAAGCTGGTCCACCGCGACATCAAGCCCGGCAACGTCTTCCTGACCCAGCGCGGCGAAATCAAATTGCTCGATTTCGGCATCGCCTCGCGCGCGCGCAGCGCCGGCAGCAGTCTCGGTTTGCAGACGCCCAACGCCGGCACCGTCGGTTATCGGGCGCCGGAGGCCGGCACGCACCAACGCCAGCCCGCGCCCAAGCTCGATGTGTACGCGGTGGCCGTGATGATCTACCAGCTGCTGGAAGGGCGCATGCCGTTCGACGACATGCGGCCCGCCGACTTCCATCCATCGCCTCCGCAGGGATTGAACGAGCGCCAGTGGCAGGTGCTGCAGGGCGGCTTCGCCTATCAGCAGGAGCGGCGCCCGGCGTCGGTCAACGAGCTGCTGGCGCAGCTGCGCCGGGCCACCGGGCCGACCGACGACGAGCTGGCCGCGCAAGAGGAGTCGCGGGCGGCGCAGCAGGAAAAGGAGCGGCAGGAGCGGCTCGAGCGCGAACAGCTGCGCAAGAAAGAGGTGGCGGCGCAGGCCGAGCAGGCGCGCCTGACGGAGCAGAAGCGCCAGGCGCAGGCGGCGGAACTGGCCGCGCGCCGCGAGGCCGAGGCCAAGGCGGCGGCGTTGGAGAAAGTGCGGCTCGACCAGCAGCGCCGCGCGCTGGAGGCAAAACAGCGCGCCGAGGCGGAAGCGGCCGCGCAGGCGCGCAAGCAGACCTTGCGCGAACAGCTGCAGGCGCGGCGCGACGCCGACGCCAAAAAAGCCCGCGACGAGCGCGAGGAGCAGCAGCGCAAGGCGGCGCAGCTGAAGGCGGAAGCGGCCTATCGCGCGGAGCAGGAGCGCCACCGCAAGCAACTGGCCGAGCGCAGCGCGGCGGAACTGGCCGTGCTGATGCCGACGGCGGGCAGCCCGGTGGCCGACGCCAGCGGCGTGCTGCGCGACCGCTTCGTCGACGGCACCGGCGTCGGCCCCGATCTGGTGCTGATTCCCACCGGCCGCTTTCAGATGGGATCCCACGAACATGAACACGCGGTCGCCATCAAGGCGGGCGCGCAGAAAAACTGGCTGGACCGCGAGACGCCCCAGCACTGGGTCGGCATAGAACAGCCGATCGCGATGGGCCGCTTTCCGGTGACGGTTGGGCAGTGGCGCCAGTTCGTCCGCGCCACGGGATGGGAGTCGCAATCCGACACCGATTGGCGCGCGCCCGGTTTCGCGCAGGACGACGATCATCCGGTGATCGGCGTCAGCTGGATGGACGTGCAGTTGTATCTGCGCTGGCTGTCGGAGAAAACCGGCCAGACCTACCGTTTGCCGAGCGAGGCGGAGTGGGAGTACGCCTGCCGCGCCGGCACCAGGACCGCGTTCAGCTTCGGCGACAGCATCACCACCGACCAGGCAAACTACGACGGCAACTACACCTACAATGGCAGCGCGCGCGGCGCCTTCCGCCAGGGCACCAGCAAGGCCGGCACCTTCCCGCCCAATCCCTGGGGCTTGTTCGACATGCACGGCAACGTATGGGAGTGGACCCAGGACGTGGTCCACGATAGCTACGTGGGCGCGCCGGTCGACGGCAGCGCGTGGGAGGAGGGCGGCGATCCGGTGCGCAGGATACTGCGCGGCGGCTCGTGGCTGTACAACCCGCGCTACCTGCGCTCGTCGGTGCGCAACGGCTTCTCGGCGGTGCTGGCCAACGACATCGTCGGCTTCCGGGTCGCCCGCAAGCTGGTCTAGCGGCTGGCGGCGGGTGTATACTGCCGCCTTCTTTGCCGTACAACCACCAGGATCCACGATGAGCGCTTTGCCCCCATGCCCGAAATGCAATTCCGAATTCACCTATGAAGACGGCGCCCAGCTGGTGTGCCCGGAATGCGCGCACGAGTGGAGCGCCACCGCCGCCGACGCCGCCGATGAGGGCGCGCGCGTCTACCGCGACTCCGTCGGGAACATTCTGCAGGACGGCGACACAGTCACCGTCATCAAGGACCTGAAGCTCAAGGGCGGCGGCGGCACCGTCAAAGTCGGCACCAAGGTCAAGAACATCCGCCTGGTCGACAGCGACCACGATATCGACTGCAAGATCGACGGCTTCGGCGCGATGAGCCTGAAGACGGAATTCGTCAAGAAAGTGGTTTAAACGCTGCCCCGTTCAGGGGAGGCGGAACTCCGCTAAACGGTGTAAATTGAGGGTTCTGACTACCGCCCACAAGGAACACGGAATGACTATCAAAGTACTGCGCGATCAATCGCTGCCGATGCGCCACATCGTCCACGTGCGCAACCACATCGTCTCGACCGACGGTTCGGTGGAGGAAGGCGGCAACGACGCCGGCCCCTCGCCGCACGACCTGTACGACGCGGCGCTGAGCGCCTGCAAGGCCCTCACGGTGGTCTGGTTCGCCAAGCGCAAGAACATCCCGCTCGAACATGTGGAAGTGAGCATGGAGCGCGACGCCAGCGAAGAACGCCAGGGCATCTACCGCCTGGGCGCCACGCTGCACCTGACGGGCAATCTGACCGAGACCCAGCGCGCCGAGCTGCTGGCGGCCGCGCAGAAATGCCCGATCCATAAACTGATGACTTCCGTGACCACCGAAGTCACCACCGTTCTGGGATAAGCCGATGACAATCTCGAATCTTCTGAAGGGCCATGAAAAAGACCTGGGCGGCGGCTTCGTCGTGCGCCGCTATCTGCCTTCCGCCATCAAGCAGGCGGTCGGCCCGTTCATCTTCTTCGACCATTTCGGCCCGGTCGACGTGCCGCTCGACGCCGACCATGACGTGCGTCCGCATCCGCATATCGGCCTGGCCACGGTGACCTACCTGTTCGAAGGCGCGATGGATCACCGCGACAGCATCGGCACCTTCCAGCGCATCGAGCCCGGTGCGATCAACTGGATGACGGCCGGTCGCGGCATCGTGCATTCCGAGCGCACGCCGAAGGATTTGGTCGGCAAGCCGCACCGCACGCACGGCCTGCAGCTGTGGGCCGCGCTGCCGGTGGCGCACGAGGAGGACGAGCCGGGATTCCGCCACACGCCGGCCGCCGATATTCCGGAGTTGACGGTGGACGGCGCCAGGGTGCGGGTGCTGATCGGCACCGCGTTCGGCAAAACGTCGCCGGTGAAGACTTTTAGCCGCACCTTGTATCTGGATGTGATCTTGAAGGCGGGGCGGGAATTGGTCCTCGACGGCTTGCCGGAGGAAGCGGCGATCTATCCGGTGGCGGGCGAGCTGGAGATCGACGGCGCGCCGCTGGAGAAGAACAGCATGGCGCTGCTCGACACCGGCGCCGCGCAGCGGGTCAAGGCGACGTCGGAGGCGCATTTTGTGGTGATCGGCGGCGAGCCGCTGGACGGTCGGCGCTTCATGTCGTGGAATTTTGTCTCGTCGAGCAAGGAGCGCATCGTGAA
>JBDSKP010000202.1:0-3048 GCA_039916925.1 Duganella sp. | reverse complement strand
ACCAGGTTGCCGTTCGAGAGCAGCACCGGACAGGCGGCCTTGGCGGCACGGATCAGGACGCTGTACTTGGCCATCACGTCCGGACGGTCTGGGAAGTAGGTGATGCGGCGGAAGCCTTCGGCCTCGCACTGCGTGAAGAAATTGCCGTTCGAAACGTACAAGCCCGACAGCGTGGTGTTTTGCACCGGCGCGCACAGCGTTTCGATCTCCAGCACCACGTTGTCCGGGGCCTTTTTGATCGTCAAGGTCGAGCCTTCGACCTTGTATTCGGTCGGCGCCAGCGCTTTGCCGTTCATGCGCAGCTGCACCAGTTCGATCTCTTCGCCGTGCAACACGATGTCCCGACTCTGGCTCGCCGGGTTGTGCCGCATCGTGACGCGGTTGGCGACCACCGTGCGGTCCGGGTCGAGGTCGAAGCCAAGTTCAACCGTATCAACCAGGAAAGCGGGAGGGGTGTAATCTTTGCGGTATATCGTCGTTGGGCTGCTATCTGTGCGCATGGGGGCTCTGGGTGGACGTAGGCAAAAGCCTATTTTACCAACACCAGCGCCCGCGAACGCGTGAATCGCCGCCCGGCGCCGCGCTGGATCAAATAAGTTGCCCCGAATAAGTTGCTTGTTTCCACGCTGCCGTAACAATCTGTAATAATCGTGCAACGTCCGCACGCGCGTCATAAACTTAGTGCTGGAACATACCGTCCGATTTGAGAGGGCTATACCATGAAATATCTCGCCATCCTGGCGACTGCCGCCGTCATGCTGTTGACCGGCTGCGCCACCACCATCCGCAGCGACGTCACCGCCTTCAACGACTGGCCGGCCGACCTGCAAGACAAATCCTATGCCTTCGAGGCGCCGCAAGGGGCCGACGACACGCTCGAATACCGCAGCTACCAAGTGCTGGTGGCCAACGAACTGGCCAAGCTGGGCTTCCGCCAGGCGATCGACGGACAACAGCAAAAATTGCTCGTGGGAATGAAATTCGTGACGATCGACCATCCGGTGCGCGTGTTGGAAGCCGAGGACCCGTTCATGGGTCCGTGGGGCGCGGGCTACGGCCGCTATGGCTGGGGCTATTCGCGCTGGGGCTATCGTCCCTACTTCTACGATCCATTCCGCTTCAGGCCGCTGATGGTGGAAGAGCGCGTGCGGCATCAGTACCAGCGCCAGCTGCGCATCACCATCAACACCACGACCGGCCGCAAGCTGTATGACGTGACGGTGCAAAACACCAGCCTGGTCCAGGCCACGCCGCACGTGATGCCGGCGCTGGTGCAAAGCGCGTTCACCGGCTTCCCCGGCCCGAGCGGCGTGCCGCGCCGGGTCGATTTGAAGATCGAGCCGGTCACCCAGACGGTGGAGGCGCCGGCGGCGGTGGCCGGCCAGGCGGCACCCGCCAGGACCAACTAGCGCAACCGTTTACCGTTCCACCATGAAAAAGCCCCTGTGTGCATGCGCACCAGGGGCTTTTCGTTTGCTGCGGCTACTAATTACTTGGTAGCGACGCGGGCGGCTTCCTTCAGATCGCCGACTTTCTCTTGCAGCTTGCCTTCGACTTGTTTGCCCAGGCCCTTGGCTTCCTGCTCTGGCGAGTCGATCACATCGCCGACTTCTTCCTGAATTTTGCCGCCGATGTTTTTCAGTTTACCTTCGATTTGGTCTTTGTTCATGATGTTGCTCCTGAGTAGTTGCAAACCGGTATGGCTTGGCTTGAGAGACAGAATAGCCAAACCACGCTAGCTCATCTGTACGGTTCCGTACCCAGCACCCAAATGACCACCTGTTCCGGTCCGTGTCCCTATACCCCGGCGTGCCGCTTCAAATACATCGGCATCAACCACCACGCGATCGCCACCAGCGCCGCCATCGCGCCCGCCATCGCCATGCCCACCGTGGCGCCGAACACCTCCGAGATCACCAGATCCGTCCCCAGCACCAACGCGATCGCCAGCGTGAACGACCCGGCCACGATCTGCTTGGTCGCCACCCGCTTGAAGCGCGCCCTGTCCTTCAACGGCCGCATCAGCCGGTGCTGGACCGCCGGCGCGCTCAGCAACACCAAACTGGTCAGCGACAGGAAAAACGTCGCCAGGAACAACAGCTTTTCCGTGTGGTCGATGTGCGCGAAGCCGGTGTTGAACGGCAAAATGATCAGGAAGGCCGACAGCATCTGCGCGCCCGGCAGCAGGATGCGCATCTCGCTGAGCATGTCGGAGAAATCGCCGTCGTCGTCGTCCTCGTCGTCGCGCCGGCGCGGGTCCTTGAGCCGGTCCTCCTCGAACAGGCTGCCGCTCATGGCACTAAAATCGTCGATCCGGTGGTCTTGCGAGCCTCGAGATCGATGTGCGCCTGGGCCACGTCGGCCAGGTTGTAACGCTGGCGCACGTCGACCTTGACCGCGCCGCTGTTGACGACGCCGAACAGCGATTTGGCCGACGCCTCAAGATCCTCGCGCGTGGCCATGTACGCGCCCAGCGACGGCCGCGTGATGAACAGCGAGCCGCGGTTGGACAGCTCGCTCAGCGAAAACGGCGGCACCGGTCCGGACGCGTTGCCGAAGCTGACCATGGTGCCGAGCGGCGCCAGGCAGTCGAGCGAACCGGTGAAAGTGTCCTTGCCGATCGAGTCGTACACCGCGCACACGCCCTTGCCGCCGGTGATCTCGCGCACCCGCTCGGTGAAGTTTTCGCGGTTGTAGTTGATCACGTGGTCGGCGCCGTGCTCGGTCGCCAACGCCGCCTTCTCTGCCGAGCCGACGGTGCCGATCACGGTCACGCCCAGCACCTTGGCCCACTGGCAGGCGATCAGGCCGACCCCGCCGGCGGCGGCGTGGAACAGGATGGTGTCGCCCGCCTTCAGGTGTACGGTGCGGTGCAGGAGGTACTGCACCGTCAGGCCTTGCAACATCATGGCGGCGGCGGTGTCGAAGCCGATTTTTTCCGGCAGCACCAGCAGCTGCGACGCCGGCATGTTGCGCGCCTCGGCATAGGCGCCGTTGGGCCGCCCGGCGTAGGCCACGCGGTCGCCGACCTTGACCTCGGTGACGCCC